>DASTKZ010000014.1:0-3065 GCA_035715445.1 Methyloceanibacter sp. | reverse complement strand
CGAGACCCTGCAGAATGGAGCGGCGGGCCGTGAAGGGTTTGATGCGTTGGTCGGTCATACTTGCTCTCCTTTTCACCACAGTTTGATCGCGTCGTTGATTTGACCTCTTGGCCTCGTTGTTAAGGGTCCTGCCAAGCGAGTATGGCCGGTTGCGCCATGCCCGCAAAACCACTTTCCGTTGATTGTTTCGGCGAATTTGGGTCGATCATGCATCGATCGCACCCAGGCAGATGTATTTGATTTCGAGATATTCCTCCAAGCCCTCGGCGGCGCCCTCGCGGCCAAGGCCGGACTCCTTGACGCCCCCGAACGGCACGACCTCGTTGGAGAAGATGCCTTCGTTGACGCCGACCATGCCGGCGTCGATCTTCTCGGCGACGCGCCAGGCGCGGCTCAAGTTCTGGCTGAACAGATAGGCCGCGAGTCCGAACGGCGTGTCATTGGCAAGCGCGACCGCCTCGTCCTCGGTCTCGAAGCGCACGAGCGCGGCGACGGGGCCGAAAATCTCCTCGCGGACGATGCTCATGTCGGGGCTGACATCGCCCACGACCGACGGCCGGTAGAACAGCGGTCCCGCTTCGTCTGGCTTGCCACCCAGAAGCAGCTTCGCGCCTTCCTTGACGGCGTCGTCGACGAGGCTCTCGACCTTGGCGATCGCCTCGCTGTTGATCAAGGGACCGATATTGGTGCCGGCTTCGAGCCCGGGTCCGACGGCGAGCTTCTTGACCGCCTCGACGAGCGCGGCGGCGAAGCGGTCGTAGATGCCCGATTGCACCAAGATGCGGTTGGCGCAGACGCAAGTCTGGCCGGCGTTGCGATATTTCGAGGCCATGGCGCCGGCGACGGACTGGTCGAGATTGGCGTCGTCGAACACGATCAGGGGCGCGTTGCCGCCAAGCTCAAGCGTGAGCTTCTTCACCGTGTCGGCGCACTGACGGTAGAGCAGCTTGCCGACCCCGGTCGAGCCGGTGAAGGAGAGCTTGCGCACGCGGCCGTCTTCGCAGAAGACCCGGCCCACGGCGGCCGCGCCGGTGGTGGTCACGATGTTGAGCACGCCCGGCGGAAGACCGGCGTCGAGGCCGAGCTTGGCGAGCGCAAGAGCACAGAGCGGGGTTTCGGCCGCGGGCTTGACCACGATGGTGCAGCCGGAGGCGAGCGCGGGCGCCACTTTCCGCGTGATCATGGCGATGGGGAAATTCCACGGCGCAATCGCGGCGACGACGCCGATCGGCTGCTTGATGGTGATGTAGCGCTTCGAGGCAACCGTGGTCGGGATCGTCCGCCCGTAAGCGCGCTTGCCCTCCTCGGCGAACCATTCGATGAAGGCGGCGCCGTAGGCCACTTCCGCCCGCGACTCGGCGAGCGGCTTGCCCTGCTCGGTCGTCATCAACTGGGCGAGATTCTCGGTCTCGGCGGTCACGAGATCGAACCAGCGTTTGAGGATGATGGCCCGCTCCTTCGCCGTCTTAGCCGACCAGGCGGGGAGCGCGCGGGCGGCCGCATCGATCGCGCGGGTCGCGTCTTCGGCGCCGAGATTGGGAACGGTCGTAATTTCGTCGCCCGTCGCCGGATCGAGCACGGAGAAGGTCTTGTTTGAGGTGACCCACTTGCCGTCGATCAGGGCCGCGTTCGGAAATTTCTTGGCGATCAGGTTCACGGCACCCTCCTCCGGCCTGGTGCGATCACGGCCGATCTTACGACTTTCCGTGAAGATGCAAACGTGTTCATCGATGGCCTCAAGCGACGCGCGAATACCAGAGATGATCGAGCGGCGTGACGATGCGCTCGAAATTGCAGCGCTCGGCTCCTTTCAGCCGGGAGAAAACCTCCTGGAACGACGCGCCGAAGGCGCTGCGAACAACGCCCGAACGCTGAAAACGGTCGAGCGCATTGACCCAGGCGGTCGGGAGCGGCGGCGCCTCGATCGCCTCGGCGTTGCCTTCGACCGCCGGGCCGGGGTCAATTTCGTTGGCGACGCCGTGACTTATGCCGGCAAGCATCGAGGCGATCACGAGATAGGGATTGGCGTCGGCGCCCGCGACGCGATGCTCGATGCGGGTCGCGCTGCCGTGCCCCCGGGGAACCCGCAGCGCCACGGTGCGATTGTTGAAGCCCCAATGCGCCGCCATCGACACATAGGCCTTGGGCACGTAGCGGCGATAGGCGTTGGCGGATTGAGCCCAGATCGCCATGAAGTCGGCCATGGTCTCGCGCATGCCGCCGAGCGCGTGACGGAAGAGCGGCGAGATGGGTTCGCCGGCGAAGAGGTTCGCCCCCGAGCGGTCGAGCAGGCTCAAATGGACATGCATGCCGGAACCTGCCCAGTCGTGGTGGGGCTTTGGCATGAAGGTGGCTTCGAGCCGATGCGCCCGCGCCGCGGCCTTGACCGCGCGCTTCAGCAAGAGCCCGTCGAGAGCGGCGGCGACGGCATCGGAGCGATGCTTGAGATTGATTTCCAGCTGCCCGGGACCGGACTCCTTCATGACGGCGTCAACGGGGAGACCCTGGACCTCGCAAATGCGGTAGATGTCGTCGATGAAAGGCGAGAGCGCGTCCATCTCCTCGAAGCCGAAGGTGAGCGGCTGGCCGGGATCGCCGGAGACGCCTTCCGGAGACTGAAGCGCGAAGCTGCCATTGCTGTGCTTGCGCGAGACGTAGAACTCAAGCTCGACGGCGGCGACCGGAACCTGTCCCACGCGGGCGAAGCGGTCGACTTGATCGGCGAGCACGGTGCGGGGATCGAGTTCGTCCCTGTCCTCGACCGTCATGACCACCTGCCCGTGCTTGCCGTCGCCGACCGGAACGGGACGGAGCGTGCCGGAAAGCAAGTGACACTGATGGTCCAAATCGCCGGTCTCCCAGAGCCGACCGGTCTCCTCGATGCAATTCCCGAGCGGGTCCATGATGAAAACCGAGGTCGGCATCATGATGCCGTTGGTGACGGCCCCCGGCAGATCGGACCTGCGCATGCGCTTGCCGCGGGGAATGCCGTTCATGTCGAAAAGGAAGGCGTCGATCCACTGCACGCCGGGATTGGCGTCGAGAAACGCTTTCACCTCATCGAT
>DASTKZ010000013.1:0-3821 GCA_035715445.1 Methyloceanibacter sp. | reverse complement strand
CAATCGGGGCGAAATCGCCTGCCGCATCATCAGGACGGCGCGCCGGCTCGGCATCAAGACCGTCGCGGTCTATTCCGAGGCGGACCGCGACGCGATCCATGTCGAGGCGGCCGACGAGGCGGTCCCGATCGGACCGGCGCCGGCGGCGCAGTCTTATCTCGTGATCGACAAGATCGTGGCGGCGGCCAAGGCGACCGGCGCCGACGCCGGTCATCCGGGCTACGGGTTCCTGTCCGAAAATGCGGCGTTCGCGCGCGCGCTGGAAAAGGCCGGCATCGCTTTTGTCGGGCCGAACGTGAAAGCCATCGAGGCGATGGGCGACAAGATCGAGTCGAAGAAGCTCGCCGCAAAGGCCAAGGTCTCGACCGTTCCCGGCCATCTCGGCGTGATTGAAGACGCCAAGGAGGCGATCGAGATCGCCGGTCAGATCGGCTATCCGGTCATGATCAAGGCCTCCGCCGGCGGCGGCGGCAAGGGCATGCGCATCGCCTATAACGCCAAGGAAGTGGCCGAAGGCTTCGCCTCGTCGCGGAGCGAGGCGAAGTCCAGCTTCGGCGACGACCGCGTGTTCATCGAGAAATATATCGAGGAGCCGCGCCATATCGAGATCCAGGTGCTCGGCGACAAGCACGGCAATGTCATTCATCTCGGCGAGCGCGAGTGCTCGATCCAGCGCCGCAACCAAAAGGTCGTGGAGGAGGCGCCGAGCCCGTTCCTCGATGCCAAGACGCGCGAGGCGATGGGAGCCGAGGCCGTCGCGCTCGCCAAGGCCGTCGGTTACGACTCGGCCGGCACCGTCGAGTTCATCGTCGACAAGAAGCGCAATTTCTATTTCCTCGAGATGAACACGCGGCTTCAAGTCGAGCACCCCGTCACCGAGCTCGTCACCGGGCTCGATCTGGTCGAGGAGATGTTGAACGTAGCCGCGGGCAAGAAACTCTCCCTCAAGCAGAAGGACGTGACCCTTAAGGGCTCGGCCGTCGAGGTGCGGATTTACGCCGAGGACCCCGAGCGGAACTTCCTGCCTTCGACGGGGCGGCTCGTGCGCTATCGCCCGCCCAAGCTCGGGACCGAACGCGGCCTCACCACGCGGCTCGATACCGGCGTGGAGGAGGGGGGCGAGATTTCGGTCTATTACGACCCGATGATCGCCAAGCTCGTCACTCATGCGCCGAAGCGGCTGCAGGCGATCGAGCATATGGGGAGCGCGCTCGATGCTTTCGCCATCGACGGGTTCCGCCACAATATTTCGTTCCTTTCCGTGCTGATGCGGAATGAGCGCTGGCGGCAAGGCCGCCTCTCCACCAAGTTCATCGCCGAGGAGTTTCCGAACGGGTTCAAGCCGCCGCAGCCGCAAGGGGCCGTTCGCGACACGCTGGTCGCGGTCGCCGCCGCCATCGATCACTTGAGCAATCAGCGCCGCCGCGGCATCACCCAGCAGATGCAGGGCGAGGCCGTGCGCTTCGCCGAGACGCGCATCGTCGAGCTCGGCGTGGAGCGCGTGCGCGCCACCGTGGGCGGCTCGCTCGAAGGTCCCATCACCGTGACGATCGGCGGCAAGGGCACGGGCGAGAAGGCGCGCGAGATCGAACTGGCATCGTCCTGGTGGTTCGGCGAGCCGGTTTGGGAGGGCACCGTCAACGGCGCGCATGCCGCCGTGCAGGTGCGCCCGATCTTGAACGGCGCGACGCTGACCTATGAGGGCATCGAAGTTCCGGCGCGGGTCTTCACCTTGCGGGAGAGCGAGCTTGCCGCGCTTATGCCGGAGAAGGAGCGGCCCGATACGTCGAAATTCCTGCTCTGCCCGATGCCGGGGCTCATGGTCTCGCTTGCCGTGACCGAAGGCCAGGACGTCGCGGCGGGCGAGCCGCTCTGCGTGGTCGAGGCGATGAAGATGGAGAACGTGCTGAAAGCGGAGCGCGACGTGAAAGTCGCCAAGATCCTGGCGAAGCCCGGCGACAGCCTCAATGTCGATGCCGTGATCCTCGAATTCGCGTGAGGGCCGGGATATTCCGTGTCATTGCCTGGCTTGACCGGGCGATCCAGTAATCGGACCGGCGGCGACTGGATGCCCGCTTTCGCGGGCATGACAATTGGAGTCTTGATGCAGGAGCCGAATGACTGAGAAAGCCGACATCAGGACCGTGACCGTCAAGATCGAAGGCCGCGTGCAGGGTGTCTTCTTCCGCGCCTGGACCGAGCAGACCGCGCGCATCCTCGGCCTTGACGGCACCGTCTGCAACATGGGCGACGGGAGCGTTGAGGCCGTGTTCTCGGGTCCCGCCGAAATCGTGGCCGACATGCTGCGGCGTTGCGCCGACGGCCCGAGCGACGCGCGCGTGACCAAGGTGACGGTGGTGCAGGAAGGCGGCGCGGTCGCGCCGGGCTTCAAGGTGACCAAGACGAAGTGGCGTTGATGGTGGCTTAGCGCAACAGCGCAGAGAAGGCGGCGCGGAGCGCGTCGTCGACCGCGTTCATGTCCGCCTCGACGCCGAGCGCGGCAAGGCTTGTCGCGGGCGTGTCGGCAAGCCCGCAAGGCACGATGCCGGAGAAATGCTCGAGCTCGGGCGCGACATTGAGGCTCGCGCCGTGCAGCGTTACCCAGCGGCGCACCCGTAATCCGATGCTCGCGATCTTCGCCCCCCGCACGAAAATGCCGATCTGGCCGGGGCGCCGCTCGCCCTCGACGCCGAGAAGCGCCAGCGCCGCGATCAGCCGGTCTTCAAGAAAAACGACGAAGCCCCGGACGTCGCGGCCGCGCGGGGCGAGGTCGAACATTACGTAGATCACGCGCTGGCCGGGACCGTGATAGGTGAAGCGCCCGCCGCGGCCGCTCCTGAACACGGGGAAGCGGGTCGGCGATAGCAGCTCGCCGGGCGCGGAACTGGTGCCGGCCGTGTAGAGCGGCGGATGCTCCAGGAGCCACACGCAATCCCGCGCTTCGCCCCTGGCGATCGCGGCGGCGCGCCGCTCCATGACGGCGACGGCCTCTTCGTAAGGGACGGGGCGCTCGCTCCGCAGCCATTCCACCCCTTGCGGCGAAGGGGCGGGGCGCAGACCGGAATGTGCAGAAAGCGCTGCCATAAGCCCGGTTGTGACGGCCAAAACTTAGGCTGGCAAGCCTCTCCTTGCGCCCCTAAGTCAGGTTTGCTAAGGCAGCCGTCTTGCTTGCAGCAAGGCCAGCCTAAAGCCATATGCCGGTAGCGCTTTGCGCCGGAACTCCTTGCGGTCGTGGCGGAAATGGTAGACGCGCAGCGTTGAGGTCGCTGTGGGCTATGCCCGTGGAGGTTCGATTCCTCTCGACCGCACCACTCCTAAATCTCGGCTTTGATCTCATTTGCCTTTTCCGGCTTCCGCCCTCACCTGATGGCTAGGTGAGGGAATAGATGTTCCGCCCGCGTTCAGCTTGCCCATCGCCTGAGCGGCGAGCCGCTTCCGCTTTTGGCACTTAGCGGACATCCATTTCGACGCTAAACATGTCCGCTTTTAGGGGTAAAGCGGACATCCCTGATCCGCTCTTCAAAGTCCGCTAATGACCCAAAGCGGACATTCGAGGGCCATCTTGTGCGCTTGGTTGATCGCCACGGTGACGGCATCTTGAGAGAGATTCTAATTTCTCGCTTAAATTGGCGCTGTGGCGTTTGCCACATTGCAAAAGATTTCTTTTGGGCGGGTTGAGATGTCGCCAGGGGGTCAGGGATGTCGCGACGCTGACCAGGCGGATAGTTCCAACGTCGGCTTATGGCACTTAGCGGACATTATATCGACGCTTGTGCCAATTACCACATCGCAAATCTGAGCGAAGAGCTAAGAGTCTCGCA
>DASTKZ010000012.1:0-26022 GCA_035715445.1 Methyloceanibacter sp. | reverse complement strand
CGTGCAATTGATTGCAAATTCCGCATAGCTGGGCCCAAGCAAGCGGCTACCTGTCGGCATTATGCTGATCGTCGTGACCTTGGAAAAGCCGAAACTTCGCCCCGGCTCCCGTCCATCGCTGCCGCGATGTGCCTACCAACGGCCTCGCTAGCCGCTCTCACCGGGTCATCGGCAAGGTGGGCATAACGTGCCGTTGTGGCCGGCTGAGAGTGGCCGAGCATCTTGCCGATGATGACAAGGCTTTGACCGCCGGACGCCCCAACGCTGGCGAACGAATGGCGCAAATCGTGCAGCCTCACGTCATCGAGCTTGGCTGCGGCCCGTATTCGACGCCACGGCTTCTCTAGGTTCACGAGATGCCGTCCTGGCCTCTCTCCACAAATCACGTAAGGATTGCCTTCGAGCCGGGGAATGTCATGGAGCACCGCTAGAGCGGGAGCATTCAAACGGATGGTCTTCCGTCCCGTCTTTGAATCGGGAAGCAGCAGACACTCATGCTCCTCGCTGACGTGCGCCCATCGCAGGGTCAGGATTTCGTTTCGCCTAGCACCTGTGAGCGCGAGCAGGCGAATCGCGGCGATTGCCCACGGGGAGCAGCTTTTGTCGGCCTCGGCCTGCCGCAGGGCATCCCCTAACCGTGCCCACTCGGCTTGGCTCAGAAAGCGTTCACGCCGTCCTTCCGGATACTTTTCCACGTGGCGGCAGGGATTTGAACCGTCTGGCCGTAGGCCATGCCTCTCGGCCCAACCGAAAAACTTGGAGAGCATGGCGAGCGTACTATTGGCTTGATAGGGCTTGGAACGCATCTCATGGTGCAAGCGGGCAACGTCTGGCCGATTTACCTCACTGATTGAATAACGCCCGAGCGAGGGCAAAACATACAGCCTAGCGACACGCTGATAACCCTCAGCCGTAGTTGGCTTTAGCTTGGGGTTGACGTGCTCAGCCATGAATTGGTCGAGCACCGTAGCCACCGACCTCTCGGCCTTGGCCTTGTCACGCTCCGCTGCCGGGTCGCGCCCAGTAGCAATCGTGCCAAGCAAACGTTTAGCTTCGTTCTTGGCAAAAATGGGTGTGATCTGGCCATGCTGCCCGATGGTGACGCGGCGGGTACGGCCCCTGCGCCCCCCTAGCCGATATTGCACCAGGTAAACTTTGCGCCCCGCCGGTGTGACCTTTAGGCCGAACCCGGGAAGTTCTTGGTCCCACAGATAACCATCCGTCTTGCGGGGTTTAGCAGCGTCCACAGACCGTTTTGTGATGTGCCCCTTGCCCACGCTTCCTCCTATCGGCACGCTACCACGGGCCAACGTAGGGCCTTCGATGCCCGGTCTCAGTAAGCACATAGTAAGCACATCGAGCGGAAACAACAGGCGCGGTCAGGAAACGTCTGATCTGAATTCGCGTGAATTTTGGCGGAAATGGCTATTCTGGGAAACTACCGGACACCCCGAGAAAGTGTAAACCCGTCATTGGTAATGACGGGTTCGACTGTTCAATCCAGTCTGGCGGCACCATTTTCTAAGCAGCCAACTCATGCGAAGCTGAGGGGCCCAAACCGACCAGGGGGAACCGCATGAACCTTTCACCGCCATCCCAAATCACTCTCATCCTTTCCGTGCTGCTCGCAGTGCTGGCTCTCCTGGTGCGCTACGCCGGTGTCGCTATCCCGGTGGCGAGCGGACACAGCTTCGAGACGATGCTGGCGGCCTTCTTGCTGCTTCTGGCCGGTGTCCTGTTTCGCGGTTTCTAGCCCAAGCGCCCGCGCCGTCACGCCGCCGCCGGCTTCAGGTTGGGGGGACCAGCTATGGCGCTCCGTCGTCCGCCGCGCCGCCCAGGCATAGAGCGCGTCATAAATGACGATGCTTCAGCACCCCGTGATCGTCAGGGCTGAGGTCGCGCAAGCCCATTGAGATCGCCAACAGCCCGGCCGATTGCGGCGTCAGATCGTGCCGGTCCGTATCGGCGCCCCGCACGATGGCCGCGATCTTCACGATGGCGGGATCGCTGTCGAGGCCGTATTTCGCCACGAACGCATCGAAGCTGCAGCCTTCGCCCACATGCGTGAACTCGACCCCCGGCACGTCGTAGGCGATGGCGCCCGCCTCGGCCGCGGCGCGGAGAACTTGATCCGGCGGCACGAACAGGAACTCCGGCTCTTTGTCGATGAACCGCGCAATGAGCCAGGGGCATGCAATCCGGTCGATGACAGGACGTTCTCGCGTGATCCATTTCATGGCGCGCCTCCATCTCCTCGCGGTCGAGTCTAGCACGTCCAACATCGCCAACGCGGCGGCGAAGTTGCGCTCGCCCTCTTGCGCCGGGCCCGTGTCATCCCTTGTTCTACCCATCGGCGAATCAATTATAGACACTCGGCATGAGGGCAGACCCGGTTGTTGCGACGCTCGCGGCTGTCTCCGCCTTGGCCGTCATCGACGGCGACACGTTCCGGATTGGCGCCGCGCGCTACCGGCTGCTCGGCATCGACGCCGCGGAGATCCATCTGGCGCAATGTGACGCGGAGCGCCGCCTCGGCGAACTTATCAAGAGGCGGCTCGAAGCGTTGGCCGGCTCGGGCCAAATCGATCTTCGCGCCGATCGGCCAGGGCAGCGCGACCGCTATGGCCGCCTGCTCGTGCGCCTCTTCGTCAATGGCGAGGACGCCGCCTGCGTCCTCATCAGGGAGGGCATGCCCGCCCCTGGCGCGGCCGCCGCGAGGATTGGTGCGTCAACATCGACCCGCCTGAGAGCCTGGCGGGGATTGTCTGTGCCGCTTCCCCTCCGCCGCGCCGCCCGCCTCTCCGAATTGAGCCCGCTTCGCCGCGTCCAACGACCGGCCCCCCGGCGAGCCTTTAGGATTCGTTATCGCGACTGAAGCCTTGTCCTTGTGTCGTGATCGGCAAAGGCGTAGCTTGAAATCCGAGGCACTGAAGCCAACATGTGAGAGACGGGGGCCAGGAGGAGGACCTGGCCATGATGCGGGCGCTGGTTGTGTTGAGTCTGGCGGGCGCGGCCGCCTACATGTTGATTCCCGCAAGCGAAGAGCGGGAATGGAATACGGGCGAGAAGGTCTCGACCGCAAGGCTCGGTCCGCTTCCTCACGATCTCCTTCCCCAAGGCGACCGCAAGCTGCGTTCCTGGGGTCCTACCCTCAAATCTTTGGGCCGTGACAGCCAAGGCAGGGTTGCCGCCCCGCAACAGCCTAGCATTTCCGCCACTTTGAAGCAGGAAGCCCTCTACCAGCCCGACAGCGCGGCCGGGAACGAAGCCTCGCAAGCGGCGCCGGACATGGCGGAGACCGTTGCCCCGGCCGAAGCGCTCCAGGACGCGGCCCATGTCGCCTGGGTGAAGGTCGTCTACGGGGCAAGGGCCCACAGCGCGGCCTCGATTTCGTCCCCCATCACCAAATTCTATCCGCCGGGCAAGGAATTGCAGATCCTCGGCCGCGAAAGCGGCTGGATCGAGTTGCTCGACCCCGCCACCCAAGAGCGCGGCTACGTTTTCGAGAGGTATCTCGTCGCGATCGACGGCCCGGGCCCAAGCCAAGCCGTAACGCAAGCGAGCCCCGAGCTCGCGCTGGTGAAGGCGGGGTCCAAGGCGCCGAAGCCGCAAACGTCGCGCCTCGCCACCAAGGCCGTGCAGCAGGCTGTGAACGACGTCGGGACCGCGCGCGACGACGGCGACGCGCTCTCGGGCAAGAAACGCGATCGGACGTCCAGAAAAGAAGAGCGGCGTGAACGGAAGATGTTCCGCTTGTTCGGCAGCCGAAATCCCCGAGGGGAAGCCTGGACAGTCGGCTCGCCGCGATAGGCGGCTTGCGTGCCGGCCTTGCAACCAAGGCTTAAGCAAGACGGGACCCAGGCCTCGCACTTCAGCCTTTCTTAAAAGCTTGGCGCTGTGATTCCACCCACGGGTGCAGCACAGGCTGCGCGTAAGGCAGGCCCCCGCGCAAAGCATGTCGCACGGGGGAAGCTGAAGTCGGTTCGCTTTTGCGTCCTTCGAGCCTTGCGCGCGCCCGCCCGAACGGTGGGAGCCAAGGTCGTGGCGCATTTGTCGGACCAGGTCGAGGCGAAGATTGCCCGGGCCAACAGGGCGTTCCGGCTCTCGAGCCGCATCATTGCCGCCACGCAACAGGAACTCGAGACTCACGGCGAATGGCTCGACCGCCATCGCACGAGCTGGGCCGAGGAGGTGAAGCGACACCGCCGTCTCCTCAATCGCAAATTGGCGCTCGGCGCCGTCACCCGGTTTGTCGTCGGCCTCGTCTTCGCCGCTCCCTTCGCTCTCGCGCGAGCGGTCGAGCGGCGGCTCGAGCCGCGCGCCTCGCCGGCACCGCGTCCTCCCAAGGCCGAGCCCCCATTCACGCGCCAAGCCGCGCTAGACCTCCGCATTGACCGGCTCGAGGAGCGCTTGGGCGCGACGATGGCAGATGCGCCGCGCGCTCGGCCTGAGCACCTTGAAAAGCCGAAGGCCCAATTGACGCGATCCGAGGCGGGAGGCGCGCCCGCCCCTGCCCCAAACGCGCGTCCTCGCACCGACAGGGTTTCGAGCCCCGCCATCGCCGCTCTCGCCCTCTTCATCGTTGCCGCCGGCGTGGTTCGCGCCATTTTTTCGAGCGCGCCCGCCGAGGACACCGCACCCGTGGCGCAAGAGATGACCGAGCCCGGGCCGTACGCGCCGGCGACCCTGACGGTGGTGAAGTCAAAAAGGGCGGAGCCACCCCCCTCGCATTCCGGCTTTGCAGTTCTTGAAGCGTCTCCGCGCACCGAGGTGTCGCGGGCGCCCCCTCAAACCATCGCCGACATGATCGCGATGTCGGAGTCCCTGCCCTCGGCCTCCGTTGCGACCGAGTCAGCACCTCCTCCCTTGATCAAAGAGCCTGTCGCGCCGAAGCCGACGGCGAAGGCAAAGGCGGCGACGGCGGCCGCGAAGGCAAAATCGAAACGCAAAGTGGCGGCGCGGGAACCGGAGCCCGTTCCCTGGTGGCAGGAATGGTCATGGATCAAGGTCCGCTGACGCTGATGCCTCGCGCTGAGGGCCGCGACGCAATGAGGCTCTTCGGCGAGATTGTCGCGGCGCTCACGATCGGCGCAATGCTGCTCGCCCTCATCGGCTTCGGGCCGAATTCATCCGATCGCAACGCGGCCTCGACCGCGACCGCGAGCGCGCTTGGCGAACTTCGCTGCGAGGGAAACGGCGCCATCGTCATCAAGGTTGGCGGCCGCGACTATGCCGTGAATGGCATGGCGGGCTCGCGCTATCCGCCGCTCCAAAGCGTCTGGAACGAGGGCTCTCAGCCCGGAATCGACATCGATCGCTTGATCGTTCAGGGCATCACGCTTTGCAATTGGTAGGCCGGGCAGCTTCGTCCGCGCGCCAGAACCGTACCTTTTAGAGCGTGATGCCAAACCGGCCGAGAGCCCACGCCATCACGGCGAAGAGTGTCGCCGTGAGCAGGCAACACAGCGCCAAAGCCGCGACAAAGCCCACGCCATTCCGGAGCAGCGCCGGCAGCACGAGGAACATCGGCAGCGTCGGCAATATGAACCAGAAGGTCGATTGCGACAGCGCGGCAATCCGCTCGGGATCGGCGTCCTCTCGCCAAAGCCAGATGAAGGCGAGAATGGAGACGAGGGGGAGCGACAGGATCAGCGCGCCGAGCGCCGGACTTCTCTTGCCGATCTCCGAGACGGCGGCGACGATGAGACCCGAGAGCAGCGCCTTGGCAGCGAGATAGAGCATGTCTCCCTCCCTTGATGCGACCGAGATCCGCCCCGTAGCGCTTCTATCCCTTATTGAACATCACCCAGGCCGCATAGCATAGCATCGCAGCGAGGATCGGCCGGAGCACCCGCTCCGGGACGATTCCCGCGAGTCGCGCGCCGAGCAGGATGCCCGGGATCGAGCCGACGAGTAGGAGGAGCAGAAGTCCGGCATTGACATTGCCGAGACCGAAATGGCCGAGCCCTCCGACGAGCGTGAGCGGCACGGCATGGGCGATATCGGAGCCGACCAGGCGCTTGGCCGGAAGCATGGGATAGAGCGCGGCAAGCACGGTGACGCCGATCGCGCCGGCCCCGACCGAGGTGAGCGTCACCAAGAGGCCCAAAAGCACGCCGAACAAGACGGTGGGAAGCGTGCGCGGCGGCACATCGCCCGTGTCGTTATTCGGCGCGGTGCGGGAGAACAAGGGGTAGAGCACGATGGCAAGCCCGCTCAAGGGCAGCGCGACCACGAGCCCCATCCTGATCCAATGGGCGAGCGCAATGGTGCTGTTTTCCGGAAGCGAGGCGATCACCGCAAGCAGCAGCGCAGCGGCGGGGAGGCTGCCCGAGGCCAGTTTCAATACGATCGGCCAATCGACATGGTCGGCCAGGTGGTGCCGCCACCCGCCGGCGGTCTTTGTGATCGAGGCGTAGAGCAGATCGGTTCCGACGGCGACTTGCGGGCTCAAGCCGAAGGTCGAGATCAGCAAGGGCGTCATCAGCGCGCCGCCGCCGACGCCGGTCAGTCCGACGAGGAGGCCGACGCCGAACCCGGCCGCGACCAGCGGCAGCACTTGGCCTAACCAGCCCAGATCGCTCATGACGCGGAAGTCCCCCTGCCCCTGGCTCCCTCGGCCGCGCCCTAGATCTCGACCAGAACCGGAACCCCGGCCGATCGCATGACAACCGCGAGTTCCTGCGCGCGCCGGCTGAACTCGGCCTGATCGTGCGGCGAGTCGCCGAGATCGGCGCACAGCCCGCGCGCGAGCAGCGCCCGGTCGATGACGAAGACATTGTCGCCGACCGTCGGCGCCCCCGCCTGGGCCCAGGTGATGACGCCGCCCGCGACCGTTGCGCCGTCAATGGCGCTGACAAGGACAAAGTTCCCGGTGAGCGGCAGATCGCGGAAGAGATCGATCGACGCGGTGCGGCCGAGCAAGATGCGGCAATCGGCGATGTCGTTGACGCCGCAGCCATGGGCGGGTTGCGCTTGAAGCGTCTCGAAATCGACCAGCGCCGAAACGCTCATGCTCGTGACCGGGGTGAGATCGGTCGCCGTGCGCAGCAGATAGCCCGCTTCCGGATCGAACGGCGTCTCCGAAAGCCACACAAGCCGCGTCTCGATCACGTCGGCATTGATCGGCCGGCGCGGAACCTCCGACACGACGGCCCCGCGGGAAATATCGAGATCGGTGTCGAGGACGAGCGTCACGGCGTCGCCCTTGACGGCGGCGGAACGATCGCCGTCCATGGTCGCGATGCGCCGCAGCGTGGCGCCCAGGCCCGATCGCGCATCGACGATGCGCTCGCCGACGCCAATCCGGCCCGAGGTGACCGTGCCGGAATAGCCGCGGAAGTCTCCGCTTGCGCGCAGCACGAGTTGCACCGGCATGCGAAACGGCGCATCGACGGGCTCGGTCTCGGGATCGACCGACTCGAGATAATCGAGCAGCGTCGGACCGGAATACCAGGGCATGGTCGTCGAGCGGTAGGCGACATTGTCGCCGGTCAGGGCGGCGACCGGAATGATGGTTGTCTCCGCGAACGAGAAGCTCCCGGCCATGGCGTGGAACTCGGCTTCGATCTGCCGGTAGCGCGCCTCCGACCAGTCGACTTCGTCCATCTTGTTGACCGCGAGCACCACGCGCTTGATGCCGACGAGATCGCAGATCGCGGCGTGGCGGCGGGTTTGGCGCTTGGCGCCGTGGCGGGCATCGACGAGCAGGATGGCGATATCGGCGTGGGACGCGCCGGTCGCCATGTTGCGCGTGTATTGCTCGTGTCCCGGCGAGTCGATGATGATGAAGCGGCGCCCCGGCGTCTCGAAATAGCGCCAAGCGATGTCGATGGTGATGCCCTGCTCGCGCTCGGCCTGGAGCCCGTCGAGCAGGAGGCTGAAATCGATGCGCTCGCCGTTGACGCTGCGGTTATGCGAGGCAAGCGTTACGGCCGCGCGCTGGTCCTCGGTGACCCCGGCGGCGTCCCACAACAGCCGGCCGATCAGCGTCGATTTTCCGTCATCGACCGAGCCGCAAGTAAGCAGCTTGAGCAGCGGGGCCCCCTGCGGGGCCTCGGCCGCGGCTCGGCTCGGAGCGACGCTGCTCGCTTGGACCGTCTGTTTCAGTTGCGCTACGGTCATGGACCAAGCCCCCTAGAAGTACCCTTCACGTTTCTTCATTTCCATCGCGCCCGCCTGATCGTGGTCGATCAACCGGCCGGCCCGTTCGGAATATTTGGCCGCGAGCGTTTCCTCCACGATCGCGTCGAGATCGTCGGCGTCGGACTCGATTGCGGCGGTGAGCGGCCAGCAGCCGAGGGTGCGGAAACGCACTTTGCGCATCTCCGGCTTCTCGCCCGGCTCGAACCGCATGCGCGCATCGTCAACCACGATCAGCTGATTGTTGCGCGTAACCACCGGGCGGTGCGCCGCGAAATAGAGCGGGACCACTTCGAGCTTTTCGAGCGCGATATAGCGCCACACATCGCCTTCGGTCCAGTTCGACAGCGGAAAGACGCGCACCGTCTCGCCTTTGCCGAGACGGCCGTTGAGCAGTTGCCACATTTCGGGACGCTGGCGGCGCGGCTCCCAGCGATGGCCCGCGGCGCGGAATGAAAACACGCGCTCCTTGGCCCGCGAAGCCTCTTCGTCGCGGCGCGCGCCGCCGAAAGCGGCGTCGAAGCCGCCCGCGTCGAGCGCCTGGCGAAGCGCCGCCGTCTTCATCACGTCGGTGTAGACCGAAGGCGGATGGTCGAACGGATTGATGTTGCGAGCGAGCCCGTCATGGTTGGTATGGACGATGAGGTCGAGCCCGAACTCGCGTGCGGTGCTGTCGCGGAAGGCGATCATCTCGCGGAATTTCCACGTGGTGTCGACATGGAGCAGGGGGAACGGAGGTTTGGCCGGCCAGAAGGCTTTGCGCGCGATATGGAGCAGGACCGTCGAATCCTTGCCGATCGAATAGAGCAGCACGGGCGCGCGGAATTGCGCCGCCGCCTCGCGGAAGATGTGGATGCTCTCGGCTTCGAGCAGCTTGAGATGCGAGGTGAGCGCGGTCATGCGGCCCTCCCTTCCCGGTTCGGATTGAGATGGAGCCCGCATTCCTTCTTTTCTTCGTGCTCCCACCACCAGCGGCCGGCCCGCGGATTCTCGCCCGGTTGCACGGCGCGGGTGCAAGGCGCGCAGCCGATCGACACGAACCCGCGCGCATGCAGCGGATTGACGGGAATGTTGTTGTCGGCGATGTAGGCGGTGAGGTCCGCCGTGGTCCAATCGGCGACCGGGTTGACCTTGACGAGCGCGTGTCCTTCGTCCCACTCGGCCAAAGGCACGTTCGCGCGCTCCTCGGAGTGTTCGCGCCTAAGTCCGCTGATCCAGCCTTGCGCGCCGGAAAGCTCGCGGTTGAGCGGCCGCACTTTGCGGATCTCGCAGCAGGTTTTGCGGTTCTCGACCGAATGGCGGAAGCCGAACACCCCGTCGCGGGCGACGAGTTCCTCGATCTCTTGCGCGTCGGGCGCGACCAGCCGAATGCGGATGCGGTAGCGCAACTCCGACAGCTCGACCGTCTCGAGCACTTCGGGGAACAAGCGCCCGGTATCGAGGGTGAAGACGTCGATCTCGGCGCCGGACTCGGCGACGGCGTGAAGGATCGCCTGATCTTCGAGCCCGAGATTGGTCGAGAAGACGATACGGCCATCGACCCGCCGCCGCATCTCCCTGATGCGGTCGGTCAAACTCTTGACCCTGGTCAGGCGCTGATCGAGCGCCTCGGCTTCTTTCCGCGCGGCGTCACGGCGGAGCGGTAGAGGGTTGCGGAACCCCCGCTGGTAGTTGTGCTTGATCCGCTCGACGCACGCTTTCCACACCGGCGCTTGCTCCGGATCGGTGATCTCGGCGGTATCGAAGCCCGAGCGGAGCAGGAACTGGGCGAGGTCGGGAATGAGGTGGCCGGTCGCCCTGATCTCGCCCTTGAAGCCATGACGCTCGCGGAGCAGCACGGCAAGGCTGATGCCGCGCCCGTCGTTGAACACGGGAAACTTGATCGCGATCGGTCCGGCATTGCCGCCGGCTGCGGCGGCGAGCGCGGTGCCATCGGCATTCGGCTCGAGCTGGGTCGCGGCTTCGGTCGGATCGGCGACGAGCGTTCCCGAGGCGAGATCAAGCAGAGCCATAGAGAGCCTCTTTGAAAGGCTGGGCGCCGACGCGCCGCCAGGTGTCGAGGAAAGTCTCTCCGTCGCTGCGCTCCGTAAGATACGTCTCGATGATGGTGTCGATCGCCTGCGGCACGGCTTCGGCGCGGAAGCCAGGGCCGATGATGGTGCCGATCGAAGCATCGTCCTTGGGGTTGCCGCCGAGCGAAATCTGATAGAGCTCGGTGCCTTTCTTGTCGACGCCGAGGATGCCGATATTGCCGGAGTGGTGATGGCCGCAGGCATTGATGCAGCCCGACATATTGAGGCGCAGCGGGCCGATCAGCTCCTGGCGCTTCGGGTCCTCGAAGCGCTTGGCGATCTCCTTGGCGATCGGGATCGAGCGGGCATTGGCGAGATTGCAATAGTCGAGCCCGGGGCAGCAGATCATGTCGCCGAGCAAATCGTGATTGCCGGTGGCAAGCCCGTTCGCGGCGAGGATGTCGTAGACCGCGACCACGTCGGACGCCGCGACATGGGGCAGCATCAGATTCTGCGTGTAGTTGACGCGCGCTTCGCTGCGGCTGAAGCGCTCGGCGAGATCGGCGACAAGCTCCATCGCCTCTGAGCTTGCATCGCCCGGCGTCCGGCCCGGCTCCTTGAGCGAGACGACCACCGTCGAGTAGCCCGGAACGCGATGCGGCCGCACATTGTGCTTGAGCCAGTTGGCGAAGACCGGATCGGTCGTGCGGCGCCGGTCGAGCGCCTCGTCGCGGATCGGCCGCTCGGGAAGCGCGGGCGGCGCAAAATAGGACATGATGCGCTTGCGCTCGGCCTCAGGGAGATCGATCGCGTCCCGATGCGTCGCCTCCCAATCCGCCTCGACGTCCTCGCGGAATTTGTCGATGCCGAGCTGATTGACGAGAATCTTGATCCGGGCCTTGTGGATGTTGTCGCGGCGTCCATGCAGATTGTACACGCGCAAGATCGACTCGATGTAGGACAGCAAGTGCTGCTTCGGCAGGCACGCCCTGATCTCCTGCCCGACGTAAGGCGTGCGGCCCATGCCGCCGCCGACGAGGACGCGGAAGCCGTTCTCGCCATTCGGCCCCCGCACGATTTTCAAGCCGATATCGTGGAAGCCTATGGCCGCGCGGTCCTCGGCCGCCCCCGAGATTGCGATCTTGAACTTGCGCGGTAGCCAGCTGAATTCGGGATGCAGCGTCGACCACTGGCGCAGGATCTCGCACCACGGCCGCGGGTCCTCGAGCTCGTCATTGGCGGCGCCGGCGAAGGGGTCGGCGGTGACGTTGCGCACGCAGTTGCCGCTCGTCTGGATGCAGTGCATCTCGACATCGGCCAGCGCCGACAGCACGTCGGGAATATCGACCAGCTTCACCCAGTTGAACTGCAGGTTCTGCCGCGTGGTGAAATGGCCGTAGCCGCGATCCCACCGCCGCCCGATCATGGCGAGCTGGCGAAGTTGCTGCGGCGACAGCACGCCATAGGGGATGGCGATGCGGAGCATGTAGGCGTGGAGCTGGAGGTAAAGCCCGTTGCGAAGGCGCAACGGCCTGAACTCCTCCTCGGTCAGCTGGCCCGCCAGCCTCCGCTCGACCTGGTCCTTGAACTCCGCCACGCGTTCGCGCACGAAAGCGTGGTCGAACTCGTCATAGCGGTACATCGTACCAATCCTTGGTCAGCGTGGTGCGGTGCGCGGCGCGAATGCGTTCGCGCACGGAAAGTGGATCGACGGTACCGTCGCTGACGGCGACGTCCATGGGGTAGACCGCCACGACCTTGCGCGCGGCGACGTCCTTGGCGGCCTCGGCTTCGAGTGCCTTGACCTCGTCCTCGGTCTCGGCCACTCGCGCGCGGCAGATCTCCTCGGTCCAGCCGCCGTCGCTCGCGAGATAGACGACGATGCCGTCGATGAGACGATTGGCTGTGACGACACTAGGCATAGAGGCGCTTGACCTCCTCTAGGCTGAGGATGGTTTCGACAATGCCCGAGGCGGGGAGCCCCGCGACCTCGCCGAAGATCAAGACCGCCGGACTCTTGAGCCCGAGCCGCGCGGGGTTATCGGCAAGCTCGGCAACGGTTGCGCGCACGCGGCGCTCATCGTCGCGGCTCGCATTCTCGACGGCAATCACCGGGAGTTCTGGCCTGAACCCCGCCTCGATCAACCGCTTGGCAATGATCCCCGCCGTGGTCACGCCCATATAGACGAGGAGCGTGTTGTTGCCGGAGGCAAGCGCCTTGAGATCGAGATGCTCGAACGACGGTTCGGCCCCGCCTGCTTCGTGTCCCGATACGAACGTAACCGTGTGCGACACGTCGCGATGGGTGAGCGGGATCTGCAAGCTCGCGGCGGCGGCGATACCGGCGGTGACGCCGGGCACGATCTCGATCGCGATGCCGGCCTCGCGGAGCGCATCGAGTTCCTCGCCGCCTCGGCCGAAGATGAAGGGATCGCCGCCCTTCAAGCGAACCACGGTCTCGCCGGCAAGCGCTCGCTGGATGAGAAGCGCGTTGATTTCTTCTTGCGGAACGGAGTGCGCGCCTTTGGCCTTGCCGACGGCAATCAGCTCGGCCTCGCGGCGGGCGTGGTCGAGCACGCCGTCGCCGACCAGCCGGTCGTAAAAAATCACGTCGGCGGCTTTGAGCGCGCGCACCGCCTTCATGGTGAGGAGCTCGGGATCGCCGGGGCCGGCGCCGACCAGAAGCACGCGGCCGCCTTGTCGCGGCGCCTGGGCGGCCTTGGCGATCGCCGCCTCGATCAAATCGCGGGCCTTGTTCTCATCGCCCTCAAGCATGGCTTCGGCAGCGGCGCCCTCGAACACCGCCTCCCAGAATTTCCGACGCGGCTGACCCGAGGGCAGAGCCTCCGCCACCGCGCCGCGGAACTCGGCCGCGAGCTTGGCGAGCGCATCGAGTCGTGGATGCAATTCCTGTTCGAGCCAGGCGCGCAGGCGCTGCGCGAGAACGGGCGATGCGCCCGAAGTGCCGATCGCGACCGTCACCTCGCCGCGATCGACGATGGCGGGAAGCGCGAAGGTGCAGAGCTCGGGCCGATCGGGAACGTTCACCGGTACGCCAAGCGCGCGCGCAATCGCCGAGACGCGAGCGTCTTCCTCGTCGTCCTCGGTCGCGGCAATGACGAGCGGGCGTCCGCGCAACTGATCGATGCCGGGCCTCGCCGCGATCAGCGCCGCGCTGCCCGCTTCGATCAGCGCGGCAAGCTCGGGCGTGACTTCGTCGGCGGCGACATCGACGAGGGGCGCGCGCTTCAAGAGCAGCCGCGTCTTGACCGCGGCAAGCTCACCGCCTCCGGTCACGAGCGGCGGTTTGCCGTCGAAGCTCACCAGGATTGGAAAGGTCCGCAAGCGTCTATCCTCCGACCGCCACGCGCTCCGCCGGCTCATCGGCGAGGCTCTCCGGCGCAAGCTCGACTTCGAGCCCGTCGAGGTCTTTCGACATGATGATTTGGCAGCAAAGCCGCGAGCGCTCATCGACGTTGAAGGCGCCGTCGAGCATCTCGAGCTCTTCACTGCTCGCGGGGTTGAGTTTCGCCACCCAATCCTTGCCCACCCACACATGGCAGGTGGCGCAGGCGCACGCGCCGCCGCACTCGGCCTTGATCGGCAGGCCCCAATCGCGGATCACCTCCATGACGCGCCAACCCTCGAGCGCTTCTAGGCGATGAGTCGTGCCATCGGGCAAACGCAAGTTGAGGAACATGTGAGGCCGCCCTGTGCCAAACTGTTGAAACCCGCGAATTCCCCTGAATATAGCGAAAAATCATTCTCCCAAACAGGCTCTGACTCCAAAAAGACGCAAAATCGTTTCTTCTCAGCCTTCTTGGTAGTATTTTTTTGCGCTTGTGGCCTTGAGCGCAACGTTCCCATCGCGGCCATGCCCCAGCACGAAAAATCCTTGTCGTGCCTTAAGTTCCGCGCGGCGGGGTTTGCGGCCGTTTTGCCGGGGGATCGCCCTTGACCAGCGCGTCGCGGATCTCCTTGAGGAGCTTCACTTCCTCCGAGGGCGACGCGGGCGCCTCTTCCTGCTTGCGGCGCAGATAATTCATCCCCTTGATCACCATGAACAGCGCGAAAGCCACGATCAGAAAGGCGATCACATTATTGATGAACAGGCCGAAATTGATCGTCGGCGCGCCCGCTTGCCGCGCTTGCGCGAGAGAAGCGTAATCTTCGCCGTTGAGCGCGATGAACATGTTGGAAAAATCGACTCCACCGGTGGCAAGCCCTAAAGGCGGCATCAGGATGTCGTCGACGAGCGATTTGACGATGGTCCCGAACGCTGCGCCGATAATGATGCCGACCGCCATATCGACGACATTGCCCTTGAGGGCGAATTCCTTGAATTCCTTAAGCATTCACCCTCCTTCCGCGCTTGCCATCGACCCGCATAGTCACCACCCTGCCACGATTGAACGCCAATGGTGCCGCGCTGACTTGCCAGGTCGGTTCGGGTGGTAGCGTCTTTGCCGGTCTTGAGCCAGGGGGATTGAAATGGCGGTAGAACGTCCCGTGAGCGAGGATCCCGCGCGCGTCCGCCACCAGATTCAGACGCTGATCCTCGCCGTCGGCATTTTGTCCATCGTGCTCTTTGCCGTCGTCGCCGCCGTCGCCGCTCTCTCCTGGTTCAATCGCTTCGGCTTTCTGCATTTCCCTCTCGGTTTCTATCTGCTGGCGCAGGGGCTTCTCGTCCTCATCGTCGTGATGGCGTTCTGGTTCATCCGCATCCAGGAGCGCATCGACCAGGCGCGGGCCGAGAGCGAGGAATGGATCGGCCAATGAGCGTTCCATCGCGGTACCGCAGTTCCAATCCGCATCTTGGCGCCTATTACGGCATTGTCACCGCGACGCTTGTCTCTCTCGTCATCGTGCTCGCCATGTTCGAGCAGCTCGGCTGGAGCCAAGCGGGGCTCGGCCAGACCATGATGGTCGTGCCGCTTGCGCTTTATCTTTTCATCGCTGTCGGCGCCCGCACCGGTCAGACCGAGGATTTCTTCGCCTCGGGACGGCGCGTGCCTCCCGTCTATAACGGCTTCATGCTGGCGGCGATCGCCGTCGGCGGCGTGGGCTTCCTTGCCTATACCGGCACCGCGTTCTTTCTCGGCTTCGATGCCATGGCAATCGGGCTCGGGCTGACCTTCGGCATGCTCGCCGCCGCCATCCTCTTCGTGCCGTATCTGCGTAAAGCCGGCTCCTACACGCTGCCGAGCTTCTTCGGCCACCGCTTCCGCTCGCGGCTCTTGCGCGCGGCTGCGAGCATCGCGCAACTTCCGCCTCTGACGCTGCTCCTTGCCGCCGAAATCAAGATCGCCGCGCTCCTCGCATCGCTCTTTCTGCCGCTCTCCTTCGCCGCCGCCGTAATCGTGATGTCGGCGCTGATCGCGGCGATCGCCATTCTTGGCGGCATGCGCTCGATCACCTGGGCGGGAAGTGCCGAGTTCCTCGTCGGCGCGGTCGGGCTTGCGGCGGTCGTGACCGTTGTTTCGATTCTCCTCACCAACCTGCCCGCGCCGCAACTCACCTATGGCGAGCTGTTCGCGGATTTGCAGCAGGCCGAGACGGAAGCGGGAGCGCGGCCGCTTTCGCCCGATGCGACCGCGGCAGCTTTGCCGGGCGTTCAGCCGAGGCCGGCGGTCAAGCCGTTCTTGCAGCCTTTCGGCGCGCAGGGACCGGTGGCGTTCGTGACGCTTTTCCTGTCGCTCGCTCTCGGAACCGCGGCACTGCCAACGCTCCTTGCCAGAAGCGGCGTCACGGCCACCGTCGCCGAGCAACGCCGCGCGGCGGCCTGGGGCGTGCTGTTCGTTGCTGCTTTCGCAATGACGGTCCCCGCCATGGCCGCCTTCGCCAAGTTCGCCATCTTCCGCGAGATCGCCGAGGCCAAGGCTTCCGCGCTGCCCGCCTGGCTCACGGCGCTGAGCGACATGCAGCTTGCCCGCGCAAGCGACGGCAATGGCGACGGGGCGATCGGCGCGGCCGAGTTTCTGATCGGACGTGACGGGATCGCGCTCGCGCTGCCTTCGGCCGCGGGCCTCCCTTACGTGCTCACGGCCCTGATGGCGACGGCGGCGCTGGCGATAGCGCTTGCCGCTTCGGCGTCGCATCTCTTCACGCTCGCCGCGAGCCTCGCCGAAGATCTTTACCGCACCTTCGATCGGCGCCAGGCCCTGCCGCGGATCGTCGCCGCCTGGGCCGCCATCGCCGCGACCGCGCTCGCCGCCGCCGTCTTCCTCGTCATCGCCGATGTCGACCCGCTCAAGGCGTCGCTGATGGGTTTGGCCTTCGCCGCCTCGTCGTTCTTCCCGGTGCTCCTTCTCGCCATCTGGTGGCCGCGCTGCACCAAATGGGGGGCGATGGCGGCGATGGCGACCGGTTTTGCCGTCATAGCCGGCGATGCAATTTTAGGCGGCGCGCTCGGTATTTTCGGGGCGCAGCTCAGCGCGCCGCTGGCGAGCCTGATCGGCGTCGTCCTTGCGCTGATCGCCGGCATTGCCGCAAGTTATGTGCAAGCCGCTCCTTCGCGGGCCGAAGCGGATTATCGTCTGGCGATGTGCAATCCCGATGGCGAGTCCATCTATGATCGCGCCCAGGCGCGCGCCGCGGCTGCCGCCGCCTCGTCGGCGGCTGCGAGGGCCGAGCAGAACGAGGCAACGGAAGCCATACGATGAACGATGCTCCATCGTCCAAGGACAAGCGGCTCACGCTCTATCCCGAGCTTGTCCCCCACCGCACGGGCCGGCTGAAAGTCTCCGACCTGCACGAGCTCTATTTCGAGGAATGCGGCTCCCCTGCGGGAAAGTCCGCGCTTCTTCTCCATGGTGGGCCAGGCGGCGGCATCAACACAGTGATGCGGCGCTACCACAACCCGCGCGCCTATCGCATCGTCCTCTACGATCAGCGCGGATGCGGGCGCTCGACGCCGCACGCCTCGCTCGAGGAGAACACGACGTGGCATCTCGTTGACGATATCGAGCGCTTACGCGAGCATCTCGGCATCGAGCGCTGGCAGGTGTTCGGCGGCTCGTGGGGTTCGACGCTCGCGCTCGCTTACGCCGAGACCTACCCCGAGCGCGTGACCGAGCTTGTGCTGCGCGGCATCTTCACCTTGCGCCGCGCCGAGCTCGAATGGTTCTACCAGGAAGGCTGTAGCTGGATCTTCCCCGAGGCCTTCGCCGACTACGCCCGCGTGATCCCTGAGAGCGAGCGGGGCGACATGATCGCGGCCTATTACCGGCGATTGACCGACGACGACCCTGAAACTCAGCTCGAAGCCGCCCGCGCCTGGAGCGCCTGGGAGGGCAAGACGCTTTCGCTGCTGCCCGATGCCGACCGGGTGCGCCGCTTCTCCGAGGACCACTATGCGCTCGCCTTCGCCCGCATCGAGTGCCACTACTTCATCAATGGCGGCTTCTTCCATGTCGACGACCAGCTGATCGCCGATGCCCAGCGTTTGCGGGCGATCCCGGGCGCGATCGTGCATGGCCGTTACGACGTTGTCACCCCGGTCAAGATTGCCTACGACCTCTCTCGCGCCTGGCCTGAAGCCGATTTGCGCATCGTCACCGATGCGGGTCATGCCATGACCGAGGCCGGCGTCGTGCATGAGCTGGTCGCGGCCACGGACCGCTTCGCCGCAGAGAACGCGCCCTAGCTCCGCGCTTCGCCGATGAATGAGAGCACGACCGTGCGCCGGTGCGGGCTCGCGCGATGCTCGATGAGATAGACGCCCTGCCAGGTGCCGAGCGTCATCTTGCCATCGACCACCGGGATGCCGAGGCTGACTGACGTCAGCATCGCCTTGATGTGGCTCGGCATGTCGTCGGGGCCCTCCTCTTGATGGGCGTAATCGGCACCTTCGGGCGCAAAGGCTTCGAGCGCGTCGAGGAGATCGCGCTGCACGTTCGGATCGGCGTTCTCCTGGATCGTGAGCGAGGCCGAGGTATGGCGCACGAACACGGTGAGGAGCCCGTTGGTGCCGCCGATCTCCGTGAGCCAGCTTGCGAGCGCGCCGGTAATCTCGCTGAAGCCCTTCCCTTGCGTTGCCACGGTGAGGCTGTGGCTCGCCTGTCGGATCGCCGTCACAGTCTGGGTTTGCCTCCGCGCGAGCTCGTTCGCCGCCATCGTCGCGCGCATGCGACGGCTTGACAAGGCCGCGTACGGCGCGCCGGGAAAGCGCCGGTTCGGCGGGGCGCCGCATCTCACCGTCCCACTCTAGGGCGGCACTTAACCCAAAATTTACTTGAGCTTGTCACCGTGGCTCGGACCGCTTTTTCGCGCATCCGCTTCGGTCGCAAGACCCTCCACCCATTCGGGCGCCCCTGCCCAAGGTGAACGAGCATCATGTCTTCACAAGCAAGTTGGCAGACCGGCGCTTCTGGCCAGGGTGGGGCCGACTGGAGCGAGGACTTCCCGGATCAGCAATCGGTCGAAGGGCTGCTTCGCCGCCTCGTGCAGCAGGTCGAGGACACCGAGCGCCGCTATGGCGAGGCGCTCAACGACCTGCAGGGGCGGCTTGACCAATTGGCGCTTACGACCGGTGCCGCCCGCGCGTCCGTCGCGTCGAACGATAGCGCGACCCTTGATCGCCTCCACGACCAGGTGAGCGGGCTCGCGCGGCGCTTCGAGCGCGAAGCCGCGACCTCTCTCGACGATTTCGAGCGCCTCGGCCAGGCGGTCTTGGGCGGCCTCGACCGCGGCGCAAGCGGTCTTGCCTTCGGCAGTTCGACCGCGCCGTTCACGTTCGCTCCGCACGAGCCGACTTTCCCGCCCCCGCCTTTGCCCGACGCCGACCACGATCTCAGCAAGCGTCTGGTCGAGATGGCGGAACGGCTCGAGCATTCCGTCGATTCGGCGATGGCGCCGAAGACGCTCCACGATTTGACCGCGCGGGTCGAGGCGATGGGGCGGCAGATCGCCGCTGCGCTCGCCGCTTTGCCTCACCCCGTGTCGCTAGCGCCGATTGAGCGGCAAATCGCCGATATCAGCCACAAGCTCGATCATGCCGAGGGCGAGCTTGCCAGGATCGGCGCCATCGAGACGGCGCTCTATCGCCTGATCGAGCGCGTGGACGGGCAAGCGGGTCAGCTCAGCGACATAGCAGCCAAAGCCGCGACCGAGGCCGCCCGTCTCGTCTCGGGCGATGCGAAGTTCGATGCGGCGACCGCTGAACGTCTCGACGTCATGCATCGTGACCTCAAGGCGATGAATGAACGCTCGACCGCCGCGGGCGATCGCCTCGCCGGTATCGTCGAGGCGGTTCATGATTCGCTGAAGCAACTCGTGCAGCAGGCGGAGCGGAGCGCCGCACGGGCGACGGAACTCAAGCCCCACGCGCCCTTCGTGCAGCCGGCGCAATCCCACGACAAGAATGAGAGCGAACCGGCAAGGAGCACAGAGTCGCGGACTGTCGAGCCGAGATCGACATTCGGACGCGCCACGCAGGCCGGATCCGGCGACAAGCCTGCCGATCTTGGCGTCGAGAGACCCGCCGGCCGCGACGCGCCGCGCTCCGTCCGCATCCTCGCCAAGAGACCCACGCGGACCGAGACGGAGATGGAAGAGGACCTCGTTGCGGCAGCGCGCCGCGCGGCGCAAGCCGCGGCGCGACGAGCCGCGGAGCGGCCGGGCGGAGCCGCGGGCACGTGGACGCCATCAGGCGCGCAAGCGTCGTCTCGCGCCGAGCCATCCCGCCCGGAGACGCGCCACGCCGAGCCATCCCGGACCGAGGGTCCGTTGCGGCGCGGCCGGCCCCTGCTCGTCATCGCTGCGGCTGTGCTTCTCGTCTTGAGCGCGATCCTGCTTTACAGCCGCCTGCAATCGAAACCTTTGCCCGAGCTTCTTGCGCCCGCTGCTGAAGAGAGCGCCCCTCCACCCGCCGCGCCAACCGGGAACAGCCCGCCCACGACCGAGAGCGAGCAAGCGCCCGCTGCCTCCGAACCAACGCCGGAAGCGCCAGCGCCGAGCCCCTCTCCCGTGCCGCCCGATGCGGCCTCGAACGCGACGCGCGATACTGCTTCCGGCGAGAGCGAGAACTTCACCGACATCGCCAAATCGTCCAATTGGCCCGCGACGGTCGTCGAGGAGCCCGCGGACGCCGCGCCCGCGGCTAGCCTGCAAGAGACGACGCAAGCCAAGCCTGCCGCCTTGCAAGAGATGGAAGAGCCTGAGCTTCCGCCGGGCGTTGTCATCACGGTCGAAGACCCCTCGCGCGCCTACTAGGCGCTTCGCGCCCGTACGGCGCTGTCACAATCCGATCGTGCTTGCGCCACTGCGCGCGAATTCTTCTTCTCCCCGCCGAACTTTTCGTTGTCCGATGGAACCCAAATACCCCGATCCCTGTTTGGCAGGCGGGGGAAACGCAAGGCGGACGGGGCTGCCGCCTACGAATAACGACGGGGACTCCGACCGATGACGAAACTCGACCAGCTCTATGCCGAAAAGGGCAAGAAGTTCGACGAAATTTGCGCCTTGTTGGCGCGCGAGCTTGGCTACGGCGACTTCGCCAGAATAAATCCCGAAGGCCGCAAGTATATCGAAGACCACGCCGAGCAGCAGGTGAGCGACTGGGAAGAGACCACAGAATTTCGGCTACGCCCGGACATTCGTCCCGACTCGCCGCTCCGTCGTCTCTTGAATCAGCACCAGCACATTTGCGAACGAATCCTCGACGAACAGGATATCGAGATTGGTCTTTGGGCCTATAAGAAGAGAAACACCAAACGCCGGCCGGCTTCTCTTTAGGAGCTGCGGACAAAGACCAAGGGGGGCGCCGGTCTCGGCCGGCGCCCTCTGTTAGTTTCGCAAAGCGGCGCTCGAGCGTAAGACCAAGAAAACTTTCCTCCCCTCCCGTCATTCAGCTCAACCCCGACCCGATCGAGCCCGGCCTCTGGCGAGCTGAGGCTGATAGGCCACTGGCCACCTGGGCGCGGCCTTCTTCGCGGCTGACGGCATTTCCCGGATGTGCAATGAACGGGTGATACGAGCCGCAGGGTCTTCCGCGTGACCATCGCATCTTCCCCCAGCGCTTACGATCCGGCCGTGGTGACCGATTTTCTTCTGTTTGGCGTCACGCTGGCGTGCGTCGCCATTTTTCACCGCCACACGCTCGCGGTGGCCCTCGCCGGTCTCGGCGCCATCATCGTCAAGAAACTGCTTTGGGACGGCTTCGACCAAGGCGCCGGGCTCTCCGGTCTCTTTGCCCATTTCGCCCATGAATGGGTCTTGCTTGCCAATCTGTTTCTGCTTCTCGTCGGCTTTGCGCTCCTTGCCCGCCATTTCGAGGCAAGCCGCATTCCCGATTGGATGCCGGCCATTCTCCCCGATGATTGGCGGGGCGCTTTCGTGCTTCTCGCCCTGATCTTCGTGATCTCCTCCTTCCTCGACAATATCGCCGGAGCCCTCATCGGCGCGACGGTTGCGGGGCACGTTTTCATGGACCGCGTCCGCATTGGTTACCTCGCGGCGATTGTCGCGGCGGCAAACGCCGGCGGCGCCGGCAGCGTCATCGGCGACACGACCACGACAATGCTTTGGCTCGGCGGCGTGAGCCCGCTGTCACTGCTCAGTGCCTATGTCGCGGCGATCGCTGCGTTCATCGTCTTCGCCATCCCGGCATCGCTCGCCCAACACAAATACGCGCCGATCGTCAAGGATGCGCCGCCGGGCCTCAGCATCGCCTCTCGCTACGTTGTCGCCGTCATCATCGTGCTCGCGGCGGCGATCGCCGCCAATGTCGGCGCCCATTTGCTCGGCGCGCGAATCCTCGATCGGATTCCTCTGATCGGGCTCGCGGTCGCAGCAGCCCTGATCCTGTGTGCTCCCTTCGCGCGGCCGGATTTGTCGGTCATTCCGGGAGCGGCGCGCGGCGCGCTCTTTCTTCTCGCCCTCGTCTCTGCGGCCTCGATGATGCCGGTCAAGTCCCTGCCGGCGCCAAGCTGGGAGACGACATTCGGATTGGGCTTCTTCTCGGCGGTGTTCGACAACATTCCGCTGACCGCTCTCGCCATGAAGCAGGACAATTACGATTGGGCTCTTCTGGCTTATGCCGTCGGCTTCGGCGGCTCTATGATCTGGTTCGGGTCGTCGGCCGGCGTCGCGGTCGCAGGGCTGATGCCCGAGGCGCGGTCTTCGGTCCGTTGGATCCGCGAGGGATGGCCGATAGCCGTTGCCTATGTCGTCGGATTCTTCTTCATGCTCGCGCTGCTCGGCTGGAAGCCCGAGAGCCTTTAGCGATGCATCGTGAGGCTGGTGGCAAGGCGATAGGTGGCGGTATCCTCGTTGAGCTGAAGCATATTGATCGTATGGCCGGCGTCGGTGATTTTCAGGCTCATGCGGCCTGAGAACTTGTCGCCCCTGATCACGGCGCGAATGGCGTCGTCATGCGCCTTGCCGACGACTTCGCCCGATGCGTCATAAATGACTTCGTTCCATTTGCCTTTCACCCGGCCGTCCTTGTCGGACAGCTTGAGCGTGGCCTCGATCTCGTAATCGTCGCCGGTGCACGTCAGACTCTGCGTGAGGTCACTGCCCGCCACTTTGTAGTTGACCTTGCAGGTCACGGTCTTGACCTTGCCATCCTTGAGCTTGACGGTTCCTTCGCCGGTCCAATCCCCACTTAGCTTCTCGAAAGGGTTGCCGGCTTTTGCCGGCGCGTGCGCCCAAATCAAGGTCAGGGCGGCGGCGAGAATTAACAGCGCGCGCTTCGGGTATCGAACCGTCATTTCTCTCTCATGCCCCTTGATGCTGAAATCCCTTCCGCAAGGCTCTCGCGTGACCGGTTGCGGGCCTACTTCTTCAACTTCTGCTTCCGCACCCGCTCGGCTTGCGCTCTTGTCATTTCGCCCCCGGCGACGAGCGCCGAGATGCAGCGGTTGGATACCCCGCGGATCGAGCGGGACATGCAGGCGCGCAAGCCTTCGCTCCCAAGCTCATACTTCTTGCAGTAGCGATTGTAGTCGGACTTGCAGTCGCGCTTTATGCGCGCGGTCACCGCGCTGGCCGGTTCGGGCGCGAGCGCGAGCGTGACGGCGAAAACCGCAAGCATTGCGGCCACAGATTTCATTTTCATGCGGACAACCCTCGAGGAAGGAACGGCTTTGGCAGCCGGACTATAGCCGATCTGTCACCGACTGGCCGCTCATGTGATTGGAAAAAGGGGCAGAACCGGGGCAAGCCGCCCGTCCCCACGCTCACGCGCGGGGGGCCCTCGAAAACCGCATCCTGGGGGTGGTCAGGGAGGCCGAATTCTGGTTTTTCTGTCGGTTCAAGCCCGTCTTCTCGGCTCCGCCACTCCCGATGTTCCAGATTTACCTGCCCATTGCCGAAGTCTCGGTGAACCTGCTGGTGATGCTGGGACTCGGCGTGGCGGTGGGCTTTCTCTCCGGCATGTTCGGGGTGGGCGGCGGCTTCCTCCTGACCCCGCTTCTGATGTTCTCCGGGATCGCGGCCCCGATCGCGGTCGCGACCGGCGCCAACCAGGTGGTCGCCACTTCGGTCGGGGGCGCGCTCGCCCAATGGCGCCGCAACAATATCGACTTCCACATGGGCGGGATCCTGATCGCCGGCGGTGTCGTCGGCGCGTTCGCGGGCGTCCTCCTGCTCAAGCTTTTGCGCGAGGCGGGCCAGGCCGGCCTCATCGTCTCTCTCACCTACGTCGTTCTGCTCGGCGTGGTCGGCACGCTGATGCTAAGCGAGAGCCTGCGCGCGCTGGAGCGCACCCGCGGCGGCAAGCCGCCGCCGGCGCGGCGCTCCGGACAACACAATTGGATTCACCGCCTGCCGCTCAAGCTTCGCTTTCCGCGCTCGCGTCTTTACATCAGCGCCATTCCCCCGCTCGTGATCGGCGCGGTGGTCGGCCTGCTCACCGCCTTTCTCGGCGTGAGCGGCGGCTTCATCATGGTGCCGGCGATGATCTACCTCTTGCGCATGCCGACCAATATCGTGATCGGCACGTCGATCTTTCAGATCATCTTCATCACCGCCTTGGTGAGCGTGCTCCATGCCGGTTTTTCGCAGACCCTCGACGTGGTGCTTGCGCTCATCCTCGCCGCCGGAGGCGTCATCGGCGGGCAGTTCGGGGTAAGAGCCGGGCAAAAGCTCCGCGCCGAGCAACTGCGCGCCCTGCTTGCGGTCATAGTGCTCGCCGTCGCCATCCGCCTCCTGTTCGATCTCGTGCTGACGCCGTCCGAGCTCTACAGCATCGTGCCGACGGGGGGGGCATGAGATGAGACACGCAACTGGCCTCGCCCTTCTCCTGCTGACGCTCGCCGGCGCGGAGACCATGGCCGTGGAAAAAACACCGCCGCCGGCCGGCGAAGAACTCCAGTCCGACCTCTCCACGCGCGAGATTTCGATTCAGTCGAATTTCACCGGCATTGAGATCCTCCTCTACGGCAGCATCGATTTCAGTCAGACCGCGATACCGGAGACCGGCGCCTACGATGTCATCATGGTGGTTCGTTCTCCGGCCGAACCGCTCATCGCGAGACGAAAAGAGCGCGTTGCCGGAATCTGGATTAACGGGCCTGGTAAGGTCTTTCCGTCAGTGCCGGGCTTCTACGCCGCGCTGTCGACGCGGCCCTTGCGGGCGATCACCTCGGACGTGACGCTAAATACGCTCGGGATCGGCGTCGGCAATCTCGACTTTGGCCGGCCCACGGAAGGCGATCCCGACGAGCAGACCTTTCGCTCCGCCGTGATACGGCTGAAAGAGAAGCAGAGGCTGTTCCAGGAGCTCGATGACGGCGTGGACTTCGTGGGACGGAGCCTGTTCAGAGGCACCGTGGCGCTGCCGGTGAACGTGTCAACCGGCCGCTATACCGCCGATATCTATTTGTTCCGCGACGGCGAGGTCATCAGCCGCGATCATAGCACGCTCGAAGTGACCAAGGCCGGCTTCGAAGGCCTGGTGCACAAGCTCGCGTTCACCCACCCCTTCCTCTACGGCGTGCTCGCGGTCGTTCTCGCCATGCTTGCCGGACTTGCCGGCTGGTACGCCTTCCGCCGCGAATAGGTCCCTAGTCCGGGAGAAGCAAGCTGCCGAGCACCGGATAGACGTTGGCGCGCCCCATCATCCACGCTTCGAGCCGATGGCGGTGGAACAGTGGCTCGAAGGCCTCGTGGCGCACATTGAGCCCCCCGGCATAAGCACCGAAGGCCGGCATCACCAGGCGGTTGCCGTCGGTGGCGAAGCAGCGGCGGCGAATCACGGCGCCCCGTCTTGCGATGCGCGCCACGGGGTGAAGGTGGCCCGCGACCTCCCGCGAGGATGGCGAAGGCGACGGCTCGTGCCGGAGCGTCACCCCGCGAATCGTCAGCGTGGCGCAGACCGTGCCGCCGATGCTCGCGGGGAGATGCGGATCGTGGTTGCCGCAAATCCAGAACCATTCGCGGCCCCGCAGTAGCGTGAGCAATGTCGCGAGATCGTCACGCGGAAGATTCGCGGCGGAGTCGCTTCGATGGAAACTATCGCCGAGCGCGACGACCCGCGCCGGCTGAACCGCGTCGATCACCTTAGTGAGGCGGTCGAGCGTGGCCCGCGTGTCGTAGGGCGGAAGCAGCATCCCGAGCGCGGCGAAGGCCGCCCCCTTCTCCAGATGCAGGTCAGCGACGAGCAGCGTGCGCTCGTCTTCCCAATAGAGCGCGCCCGCGGCAAGCGGCCGCATCGCGTGGCCGGCGACGATGAGATGCGAGCGGAGCGTCGGTGCCGTTTCCGGCATGAGTTCATGTTTGGCGCGTAGCATGTCCCCCCAGTGCCTCGGCCACGAGGTCTTCTACTGTCTCACGCAACAAGATATCGCTCGCTTCGCCCGGGACGCTTTCGCGCCCGATCTCCAGCATCACCGGAACGGCGAGCGGTGAGACGCGGTTGAGACCA
>DASTKZ010000011.1:0-6584 GCA_035715445.1 Methyloceanibacter sp. | reverse complement strand
CCAGAGCTACATGACCAAGAAGCGCGAAATCATCGCCACGTTCAAATGCCTCGGCGCCTCGAGCCGCCTCGTTCTCGCCGTCTATCTCATCCAGGCGCTGCTGCTCACCGCCATCGGCATCGCCATCGGGCTCATCATCGGCGCGCTCACGCCGGCTCTGCTTGCGACCATCTATGCCGATACGCTGCCCATCGCGCTCGCGCTCGAGCCGCACGCCTTGCCGCTTCTGACGGCGGCTCTCGCCGGGCTTCTGACCATGGTGCTATTCGTGCTGTGGCCGCTCGGCCGCGCCGCCTCGGTTTCGCCGGCCACCCTGATGCGCTCTCATCTCAGCGATGAGCCGGAGTCCTCGGCGTGGCGCTACGCCGTGGGCGCGGCGATCGCCGGGCTCGCGCTGTTCGCGCTCGCGATCGCCGCATCCGAGGAACGCGCCATCACCGCCTCGATCTCGGCCGGCATCGTCGCCGCTTTCCTGCTGCTCACCGTCTTCGGCCTCTTCTTGCAGCGTTACGCCGCGCGCTTCCGGCGCACGCGGCCGCCTTCGCTTGCGCTCGCGCTCACGAGCATTGCCGGGCCGAATTCGCTCGCTCGCTCCATCGCCGTCTCGCTCGGACTCGGTCTTGGCCTCCTCGTCGCCGTCGCGCTGATCCACCGCTCGCTCTATGTCGAGATCACCAACGACATCGCCATCGACGCGCCCGCCTATTACTTCCTCGATGTCGAAGCCAAGGACCTCGCCTCCTTCCAGCAATCGGTGCGGAAGATCGAGCCCGGCGCCAAGCTCGACCAAGCGCCTATGCTCCGCGGCCGCATCGTCGCGTTGAAAGGCGTCCCGGCCGAGAAGGCCGAAGCCGCGCCCGATTCGCGCTGGGTCTTGGCCGGCGACCGCGGGCTGACCTACACCGACGCGGTTCCGGGGGCCTCGACCCTCGTCGCCGGCGAATGGTGGCCGAAAGGTTATGCCGGACCGCCGCTCGTCTCCTTCGATGCCGATCTTGCCAAGGGTCTCGGCCTGAAGCTCGGCGATCCCATCACCGTCAACATCCTCGGCCGCAATGTCGATGCCACCATCGCGAGCTTCCGCAAGATCGACTGGGAGTCGCTCGCCATCAATTTCGTCATGGTGTTCTCGCCGAACACGCTTGAAGGCGCGCCCCATCGCATGCTGGTGACGCTCGAATTTCCCAAGGGCACGGCGCCGGAGCGCGAAGGCAAGGTGATACAGGCGCTGGCCGAGACCTTCCCCCTCGTCACCGCGATCAGGGTCGGCGACATCGTCGAGGCGGCCAAGGACATGCTGGGCAAAGTCATGACCGCCATCGGCGCGACGGCCGGCGTCACGCTTCTGATCGGCGCCGCCGTGCTCGCGGGCGCCGTCGCCGCGGGCCAGGAGCGGCGCAAATATCTCGCCGTCATCTACAAGACGCTCGGGGCCACGCGCGCGCGCATTCTTCGCGCCGAGCTGCTCGAGTTCGGCCTGCCCGGTTTTGCCACGGCGCTGCTCGCGGTCGTGATCGCGACGGTGACCGCCTGGGCCTTGTGCAAATGGGCCTTCGAGGTGGAGTTCATCTTCTCGCCGGTTGCGGCCGTGGAGACCGTGGTTTTGGCGCTGGTTTTCGTGCTCTCCATCGGCGCGATCGCCACTTGGCTTGTGCTCTCGGCCAAGGCCGCCCCCTATCTCCGCGCCGAATGAGCGCCTTCGGCTTTGGTAGCTTGCTCCTAAGTCCTCGTTAGCAGGCGGTCTTTTCAAACCTCCCCCTCGTGGGGAGGTCCGATGCCGCCGAAGGCGGCGTCGGGGTGGGGGGCGTTGCGCCAAGGTGGCCGAGTGGTCACGAGTTGAAGACCATCACCCCACCCGACTCGCTGCGCTCGCCACCCTCCCCATCAAGGGGAGGGAGGTTTTTGGCCAACAGGCGCTGCGAGGCGGATCAGGGAGCGTCTTGCGGAGCCTCGCCCAAGCCCCCATATTCGAGCTCAAAATGCCAATCGTGAACAAGTCACATCGCTAGGGGAAAGGATACCGGGACAATGGCAGACCTCGACAGACGTTACGCGCAAGGCACGACCGTCGGCCGCACCGAAGCGGGTGTCGTCGACCAGGGCCTCAGGGCCTACATGCTGCGCGTCTACAATTACATGGCGAGCGGTGTCGCGATCACCGGCGTGGTCGCTTACCTCATCTACGCCATGTCGGTTGAGCAGACGGCCGCGGGCCTGCAGCTTACAGCCTTCGGCACGTTCATGTTCGCGAGCGCCTTCAAGTGGGTGGTGATCTTCGCTCCGCTGGCGATGGTGTTCTATCTCTCGGCGCGCATTAGCTCGATGAGCGTGAGCGCGGCGCAGATCGCGTTTTGGATTTTCGCGGCGCTGATGGGCGCCTCGATCGCCTCGATCTTCCTCGTCTACGCCCATGCGAGCATCGCGCAGATGTTCTTCGTCACCGCCGCCGCGTTCGGCGCGCTGAGCCTGTGGGGCTACACCACGGGGCGAGACCTCTCCGGCTGGGGCTCGTTCCTGTTCATGGGGCTGATCGGCGTCATCCTCGCCTCGCTCGTGAACCTCTTCATCGGCTCGACCGCGTTGCAGTTCGCCGTGTCGGTGATCGGCGTTCTCGTGTTCGCCGGCCTCACCGCCTACGACACGCAGCAGATCAAGGAGATGTACTATGCCGGCGACGACGGCACGGTCGTCGGCCGCAAGGCCGTGATGGGAGCGCTCAGGCTCTATCTCGACTTCATAAACCTGTTCATGCTGCTGCTGCAGCTCTTCGGCGACCGCCGCTAGGCGCTAAGCCCAAGCAGAAACACCGAGGCCCCGGCTTTGCCCGGGGCCTTTTCTTTTCAAGCTTCGACGAGACGCAAACCGCGATCGAGCGCGCGAAGTACGCGGCCGAGATCGGAGCCGCGTTTCAGGATCAAGCCGGTCGCCGCGATCACGCTATAAGCGCCCTGCCGCCGCGACAACTTCGGCGCCTTCTCGATGCGGTAGAGCGGCGTTTCCGAGGCGCGCCGGAACACGGAGAACACGGCTTTCTCTCGGAGCGTGTCGATGGCGTAGTCGCGCCACTCGCCGCTCGCGACTTTGCGCCCATAAATGTCGAGGATTTGGCTAAGCTCTCGGCGGTCAAACGCGATAGCGCCGCGTCGAGAAAGGGCTTCGTGAAGACTTGCATCGCCGCCGGCCTTAAGGGCCAGCGGCAAGACTATGGGTTCCGTTTCGCTCAACTTGCGCCTCCTGTAACGGAAGCTTCATGATGAGCCGACGTTTACGGAAATTCAAGCCGATGGCGTGCGCTACACAAGTTGTAACATAACGAAACACAAATCACAGTTCCGCCCAAGTTCAGCCGTTGCCACGCCCCAAAGAAACGTATGATGCTTAACGTTGCCTCTCGGCCCGGTCCATTGGAGAGGCTTCGGAATCTCAGCCCCCCAGCCCCCCCGGGGTTTCTCTAGGACCGGGCCAGTTTCTTCAAATGCGGAATAGGTCGAACGGGTCGGTCCGCCGGCCCGTTTCGTTTTGCGCCGGCAGATTACTGATCGTGCTCGGCCGCGCCGAGAATGGGGCCGGCGTTCTCGACCTGGAGCAGCGCGACGAGGGAATCGCCGCCACGGGTCTTGAGCTCCTTGAGCGGAAGCCTGATCGTCATCGCCTCGCCGTTCCACATGCCGATGGGCGTCAGCTCCCTGACCGGGTGGTGGTAGCTCAACGTGCGGCCGCGATTTTCGCCGCGGGTAATGGGGACCGTCACGTCCTTCTTCGCGACCGCAAGCCAAACCGTGGCGGCGCGCCTATCCGATTTCTCCGGCGCCGCGCCCACACCAATGACCAGCGTGTCGCCTTCGGCTTGGATATTGACCGGCACTTTCACCACCTCGAGCCGTTCGGCCGCGTTCCGCATCGCCATCTCGATCGCCGCCTCGTTGGCGCCATTCACGTGGGTGAGACCGTCGACAACGAGCTGCGGCGTATAGACCTTGCCGTCGCCGCGCTTCCGCGCGTAGTCGCGCTGGCGCTCGCTATTCGCGGCGCTCGAGAGCGTGTCGTGCCAGCCGAGATAGTTCCAATAGTCCACCGAATAGGACAGCGTCACGATGTCGGGATTCTTGCCGAGCTGCGCCAGAAGCGCATCGGCCGGCGGGCAGGACGAGCAGCCCTGGCTGGTGAAGAGCTCGAGCACGGATTTGATCGCAGGCGCCGGCGCCTCGGCATGCGCGGGCCCGGCAAAGGCCACCGCCACCAACGCGCCTGCGCTCAACCAGTGGACCCGGGTCATGGCAGGAGGATGCAGGAACGGGGCGGAATTTCCGACCAAAAATGCTTCGCGCGCGGTCACAAGTGAGTGACTAGGCCGCGCGCTTGGCAAGGCTCCTCAGCACATAGGGGAGAATTCCGCCATTGCGGAAGTAGTCGAGTTCGTCGGCCGTATCGATCGCGGCCTTTAGGCGAACGGCGCGCTTCTCGCCGTCGGCCGAGACAATCGCCGCCTCGACCGTCTGCATCGGCTTCAGCGCGGCGAGGCCTTCGATGCTGACGCGCTCGTCGCCCTTGAGGCCGAGCGAGCGCCAGCTCTCGCCTTCGGCGAAAAGAAGCGGCAACACACCCATGCCGATCAGATTGGAGCGATGGATGCGCTCGAAGCTCTCGGCGACCACGGCGCGGACGCCGAGCAGAAGCGTGCCCTTCGCCGCCCAGTCGCGCGAGGACCCGGTGCCATATTCCTTTCCGGCGAAAACGACGAGCGGCACACCCTCGTCGTGGTAGCGCATGGCGGCGTCGTAGATCGCGAGGCGCTCGCCCGACGGATAGTGGATCGTGACGCCGCCCTCGACCCCGGGCACCATCTGGTTCTTGATCCTGGTATTGGCGAAGGTGCCGCGCACCATCACTTCGTGATTGCCGCGCCGCGCGCCGTAGGAATTGAAATCGTGAACGTCGACGCCGTGCTCGACCAGGTAACGGCCGGCGGGGCTGTCGCGCCTGATCGCGCCCGCGGGCGAGATGTGGTCGGTCGTGATCGAATCGAGAAAGAGGCCGAGAATGCGCGCAGCCCTGAGGTCGGTCACCGGCGCGGGCGCAAGCCCCATGCCGACGAAGTAGGGCGGGTTCCGCACATAGGTCGAGTTCGGCGTCCAGTCATAGGTGAGGCCCCCCTTCATTTCGATCGCGCGCCATTCCGGATCGCCGCGGAAGACGTCGCCGTAGCGCTTCTCGAACATGGATTTCTTCACCGCCTTGCGCACGACTTCTGCGATCTCCTTCGCCTTCGGCCAAATGTTCTTGAGATAGACCGGCGCGCCGTCGGCGCCGGTCCCGAGCGGATCCTTGGTGAGATCGACCGCGAGCGAGCCCGCGAGCGCGTAGGCGACGACGAGCGGCGGCGAGGCGAGGTAGTTGGCGCGCACGTCGTGATTGACGCGGCCCTCGAAATTGCGGTTCCCGGAGAGCACGGCCGCCACGGCGAGGTGATGCGTATGGACGGCCTGCGAGATTTCTTCGGGCAGCGGCCCGGAATTGCCGATGCAGGTGGTGCAGCCGTAACCGACGAGATTGAAGCCGAGCGCGTCGAGAGGCTTTGTCAGCCCCGCCTCGGCGAGGTAATCCGTTACGACCTGCGAGCCCGGCGCGAGCGAGGTCTTGACCCAGGGTTTCACCCGCAAGCCGCGCTCGACCGCGTTCTCGGCGAGCAGCCCTGCGGCGATCATCACCGACGGGTTTGACGTATTGGTGCAGGAGGTGATGGCGGCGATCACCACATCGCCATGGCCGAGGTCGAAATTCGTGCCCTTGACCGGCACGCGCAAGCTGGCCTCATCGCCCTTGCCGTATTCCTTGTCGAGGGCTTCGGCGAAGGCGGAAGCGGCGCGGGCGAGCGGCACGCGATCCTGGGGACGCTTCGGTCCCGCGATCGAAGGCTCGACGTCACCGAGGTCGAGATGAAGCGTCTTGGTGAAGGCGGGGTCCGGCGTATCGCCGTCGCGATAGAGCCCTTGCGCCTTCGCGTAACTTTCGACCAGCGCGATGCGTTCGCGGCTCCGCGCCGTCGCCGCAAGATAGGCGAGCGTCTCCTCATCGACGGGAAAGAAGCCGCAGGTCGCGCCGTATTCCGGCGCCATGTTGGCGATCGTGGCGCGGTCTTCGAGCGGAAGATGCGCCAACCCCGAGCCAAAGAACTCCACGAATTTGCCGACGACCCCTGCTAGCCGCAGCATCTCGGTGACGGTGAGAACGAGATCGGTCGCGGTGAGGCCGTCCTTGAGCTCGCCCGTCAGGCGAAAGCCCACCACTTCCGGGATCAGCATGGAAATCGGCTGGCCGAGCATGGCGGCCTCGGCCTCGATGCCGCCGACGCCCCAGCCGAGCACCGAGAGCCCGTTGACCATGGTGGTGTGGCTGTCGGTGCCGACGAGCGTGTCGGGGAAGGCGACGCTGGCCCCGCCGTTCTCCTTGGTCCACACCGTCTGCGCCAGATATTCGAGATTGACCTGATGGCAGATGCCGGTGCCCGGCGGCACCACGCGGAAATTGTCGAAAGCGGCCGCGCCCCAGCGCAAGAAGGCGTAACGCGCGCGGTTGCGCTCATA
>DASTKZ010000010.1:0-38995 GCA_035715445.1 Methyloceanibacter sp. | reverse complement strand
GTGATCCTCAATCGGGTGCGGAGCCCGCTCTTCCCCGAGACGATTTGCGGCGTGGTCTATCAAGGCCAGATGTCGCCGGGCTGCCAGTTCTCGTTCACCTGCGACGGCAGGACCGACGTTCCGCGCAACGACGCGCAATGGAGGCAAGCCCAGGATATCGCCAGCCGCATCACCAAGGGCGAGCTGTGGCTGCCCGAGGTCGGTTACTCGACCTACTACCATGCCGATTACGTGCGGCCGAACTGGGCGAGCAGCATGAGCCGGATCGACACGATCGGACGCCATATCTTCTACAAGAAGCGCAACGAGGAGCCTTATCTCGTCGAGGCCTCGACGGCGCCGGCGCCGCAAGCGCCGCAACAGGCAACGCTTGAACCGGCGCCGCAACAGGCAACGCTTGAGCCAGCGCCGCAACAGGCCGCGCTTGATTCTGCGCCTTCCCTGTTCACTTTGGCGCCGGCCGTTTCGCTGGTCGCGGCGACAGGCGAGGGCTCTAACGCTCCCACTCCAGCGATGAGTCTAGGTTTCGCGGCGAGTGAGTGAGCGCCCCGGCCGAGATCACATCGACGCCGGTCGAAGCGATTTCCCGCACATTCTCTAGCGTCACGCCGCCGGAAGCTTCGATCACGACCCGGCCCGTGACGAGTTTCACCGCCTCGCGCAAAGTCGCGGCGTCCATGTTGTCGAGCAGCACCGCGTCGATGGGAAATTTGAGCGCCTCGGCGAGCTGATCGAGTGTATCGACCTCGACTTCGATCCTGACGGAATGGCCTGCGCGCGACTTCAGCCGCGCGAGCGCGCCGGCGATGCCTCCGGCAGCGGCGATGTGATTGTCCTTGACCAGCACGGCGTCATAGAGGCCGAAACGGTGGTTGACGCCGCCTCCGGCCCTGACCGCATATTTCTCCAACGCGCGGAGTCCCGGCGTCGTCTTGCGCGTGCAGGCGATGCGCGCGCCCGTGCCTTCGACCGCCTTGACGTAGGAGGCGGTCAGCGTGGCGATGCCGCTCAAGCGCCCGAGGAAGTTGAGCGCGGTTCGTTCGGCGGAGAGGATCGCGCGGGTCTTGCCCGACACGGTCGCAATCTTCCCTCCCGCGGCGACGCCGCCGCCATCGGCGACGATCCGCGTGAAGCGGATATCGGGGTCGAGCGCCTTGAAGGCCGCCTCGGCGAGGTCGAGCCCCGCCACCACGCCCGCTTCGCGCGCGACGATCGCGGCCGCAGCGGTGGCGTCGGCGGGGATGATCGCGTCGGTGGTGATATCGCCGGCCGTGCTCAAGTCTTCGTCGAGTGCTGCCGCAACGGCGCGCTCGACGAGAAGCCGCGGCAAGGCAAGCGGAAACGGCGATTTAGCGCTCATGCGTGCAGAGTGCTCGACGCGGCTTTGCGCCGCCGCGTAGACGGACCGGCCTCGGCCGCATCCCTGGCGATGGCTTCCGCCTGTTCGAGCGTGAAAAAGCTGCGCTTGGCGAGGCGCGCGTCAGACAGGGGAAAGTCGCTGCGGAAATGCGCGCCGCGGCTCTCTTGCCGCACCAACGCCGCCGTTGCGATCAGCCTCGCGGCTGTGAGCATGTTGGCGAGGCGCGGGTCGCCCACCCCGCCGCTACTCTCGAGCCTGGCGATCGCGGCAAGCGCGCTCTTGAGCGAAGTCTCGTCGCGAATGACGCCTGCTCCTTGCGTCATGGCATGGCGGAGCGTCCGCACGGCGTCGTCGCCGCGCTCATGCGCGCCCGAAACGCGCGGCTCGTGCTCTACCGTTTTGAGGCTGGATGGGCGCGAGGTTGAAGCGATGTCCAGGGCGACGCGCGCGCCGAACACGACCGCCTCGAGCAGCGAGTTCGAGGCCAGCCGGTTCGCGCCATGAGCGCCGGTCGAGGCCACTTCGCCGCAAGCCCAAAGTCCCTCGACCGTGCTCCGGCCCGATGCGTCGGTCAGGATGCCGCCCATGTGGTAATGGGCGGCCGGTGCGACCGGGATCGGCTCGCGCGCGGGATCGATGCCGGCGGCGCGGGAAGCGGCGACGACGGTCGGGAAATGCTCGATCAGCTTCGCGCCCAGCTTGCGGCAATCGAGGAAGGCGCCGCGCCCGCTCGTGACTTCGCGGTAGACGGCGCGAGCGACGATGTCACGCGGGGCAAGCTCGGCGTCGTCATGGACCGCGCGCATGAAGCGCTCGCCGCGCGCATTGATGAGAAGCGCGCCTTCGCCGCGCAGCGCCTCGGTCGCGAGCGGGGCGGGGTCGCGGCCGATATTGATCGCGGTTGGATGAAACTGCACGAACTCGGCATCGGCGATGACGGCGCCGGCGCGGGCGGCAATGGCGATGCCTTCGCCGCGGGCCTCGCGCGGGTTGGTGGTGACGGAATAGAGCTGGCCCGCCCCGCCGGTCGCAAGCAGGACGGCGCCGGCGGGAAGGACGAAGCCGTGCCCGTGAGGATCGCCCGCCCGCGCGAGCTCGATGCCGGCGACGCGGCCCTCGCGCACGAGGAGGTCGCGCGCGGCAACGCCCTCCATCACGGTGATCGACGGCGTCTTTCTCACGGCTTCCGTGAGCGCATGCATGATGGCGCGCCCCGCCGTATCGCCTTTGACGTGAAGAATGCGGCTCCGCCCATGCGCGGCCTCGCGGCCGAGCGCAAGCCGGCCCTTGAGGTCCTTGTCGAACGGCACGCCGTAGAACAGCAAGTCCTCGATGCGCTCGCGCGCTTCCCGCGCCATGAGGAGCGCGATCTTCTCATCGACGATGCTGGCGCCGGCCGCGACCGTATCAGCGGCATGGGCTTCGGCCGTGTCGCCCTCGGCGACCGCGGCCGCGATCCCGCCTTGCGCCCACAGGCTCGATGCGCCCTCGCCGAACCGCGCCGCCGAGATGACGGTGACGGGAAGCGGTGCGAGCTTGAGCGCAGTGAAGAGCCCGGCAAGCCCGGCACCGACGATCACCACCCCTCCGGGGGCTTTAGCGGGAAACGCGACACGTGAAGTCATCGGATTTTCGCCCGGCGTCAATGGTTGAGGTTGATCATGCGCTCGACCGAGGCGCGCGCACGCTCGGCAATCGCGGGATCGATAGTGACCTCTTCCTTGAGGAAGACGAGGCTTTCGAGGATCTTCGGCAACGTGATCCGCTTCATATGCGGGCAGAGGTTGCACGGCCGCACGAAGGCGACGTTCGGCGCCTCGACGGCGACGTTGTCGCTCATCGAGCATTCGGTCACGAGCAGCACTTTCGACGGCTGGTTGTCCTTGACCCACTTGATCATGCCCGAGGTCGAGCCGGTGAAATCGGCTTCCGCCAGCACGTCGGGCGCGCACTCGGGGTGCGCGATGATCTTCACGCCGGGATCGGTCTCGCGATAGGCGCGGAGCTCCTCGCCGGTGAAGAGCTCATGCACCTCGCAATGGCCTTTCCAGGTGATGATCTCCACGGGAGTCTGGGTCGCGACCCATTTGGCGAGATACTCGTCGGGAATAAGGATCACGCGCTTGGCGCCAAGCGACTCGACCACGCGCACGGCGTTCGACGAGGTGCAGCAAATATCGGATTCGGCCTTTACCTCGGCCGAGGTGTTGACATAGGTGACAACCGGCACGCCCGGATAGGCCTCGCGCAAGGCCCGCACGTCGGCGCCGGTGATGGAGGCGGCGAGTGAACAGCCGGCCCTGAGGTCGGGGATCAGCACCATCTTGTCGGGATTGAGCAGCTTCGAGGTCTCGGCCATGAAATGCACGCCGCCCTGAACGATGACATCGGCGTTCGTCTTGGACGCCTCGCGCGCAAGCTGAAGCGAGTCGCCGACGACGTCGGCGACGCAATGGAAGATTTCGGGCGTCATGTAGTTGTGCGCGAGCACGACGGCGTTCCGCGCGCGCTTGAGCTCGTTGATGGCTTTGACGTAGGGAGCAAAGCCCGGCCATTCGATCGGCGGAATGACGCGAGAGACGCGCCCGTAGAGATGCGCGGTCTCGCGCGCGACCTCCGGCGTATAGGCAAGATCGGGCAGGAGGCTTGGAGTGAGGACCGCCTGCGGCTTGCGTGCGCGAAGGGGTGCGCCTGCTTGAAGCCTCGTCATCGAACGCTCTCCGTCACCGTTAATGCTCATAATGAGCATATATGGGTTGTTAAAACATCCGGCGCAAGGCCGGCGTCCAGAGCTATCCTCACAAAGAGTATAGGTGATCGAGCTGCAACTTCAAAGGGCCGAGGCGCCGCAGCCATGGCCTTGAAGGGCCTTCTAAAACACTGAGGCGGCTGCCGTCGCGCTCGGTGCCCCGCGGCGAGGGCGGAATCCTGTTGGCCCATATGCCAGTCTGGGATTAACCTATTGCCTGGGTACGAGGGGTTGGGAGATGCGTGGACGGTTCTGGGTAGCCGCCGTTGCCGCGGCTTCCCCAATTCTCCTATTTGGTGCGGCGATCGGAACGCGGGGTTTCGCGCAAGAAACCGCGACCGCGGAAGATGCCGCTGATCCGAACGCAGGCGCTGCCACCCCCGCCGAACAATCCGCCAAGCCCGATGCGATGCCGGCTCCGGCCGAGCCCGCCGCGCCGGCGACCGCTCCCGCCGACAGCGCGAGCGAACCCCCAGGATCGCCGCCTGCGACGACGACGGTGCAAACCGTCGCGATCCCGGCCGCGGCCACGCCGATGGTCGAGGCCATCCGCGCCAAGCTCGCCGACCCGGCGTTGCGCGCGAAGGCAAACGCCGACGACATCGCTGCACTCGAAGCCTTCTATAACGGGCGCAGCGAGCCGGTCTTTATGACGGATATGGGGTTCTCGCGCGAAGGCCTCGCCGTCATCGACGAAATCTTCGAGGCCGACGATTGGGGACTTTCGAGCACGGCCTTCACTCTGCCTTCGGCCGGCAAGCTTCCGGCCTCCATGGACGAGCAGGCGCGTTTGGAGATCGAGCTCGATCTCGCCGTCTTGCAATACGCGCGCTACGCGCGCGGCGGGAGGGCCGACCCCGCCAAGCTCAAGAACATCGATATGCGACCGACCTTCCGCGCTCCGAAAGTCGTGCTCGCCGAGATCGCCGATGCCGCCGAGCCCGATCTCTATCTCCAATCGCTGCATCCGAAGTACGAGCAATTCCAGCGCCTGCGGCAAGCGCTGCTGAAAGCCCGCGCCGAAAGCGAGGCAGGCGCAAAACCGCGCAACGTGCAGAAGATTTTGGTCAACATGGAGCGTTGGCGCTGGATGCCCGAGGATCTCGGCGGGCTCTACGTTCAAATCAATATCCCCGAGTTCATGGTCTATGTCGTGAAGGGCGGCAAGACGATCCACTCCGAGAAGGCCGTCGTCGGCAAGCTGGTCTACGCCACGCCGATCTTCTCGGCCGACCTCAAATCGATCGTCTTCAATCCGGAATGGACCGTGCCCTCGACCATCATCAGGGAAGATCTCCTGCCGCGCTTGAGGGGCGGGGGCGGCATGTTCGGAGGCGGCTCGTCGTTCCTGAAGCAGCACGAGCTCAACGTGAATTACAACGGCAAGCGCGTCAGTCCAAGCTCGATCAACTGGAACACCGTGAACATGGGGGCGATCAGCTTCACCCAGGCACCGGGGCCAAAGAACGTGCTCGGCAAGGTGAAGTTCCTCTACCCCAACCGGCATTCGGTTTACATGCACGACACCATCAAGCGCGAGCTGTTGTCGCTGCAAGTCCGCGCCGAGGGTCATCATTGTCCGCGCGTCGCCAATCCCGGCAAGGTCGCCGCAGTCATCCTGGCTGAGGACAGCGGCGTGCCACAGGCCGAAATCGATAAGCTGCTTACCAAGGGCTATAACAGCGGCGTTGCCATCCGCGGCCGCGTGCCGGTGCACACCACCTATTTTACGCTCTCGGCCGACGCCGACGGCAAACTGCAAAGCTTCGCCGATGTCTACAACCTCGATGCCGGCGTCGCCGCGGCCGCCCTCGGCCGGCAGGCGAAGCCCGAGGCCGTCGCCGATGCCGCCGAGACCAAGGCCGAGACCAAGCCGAAGCAGCCGAAACCGAGCACTGTCGGCTCGGCGGCCCCGCCGGCCTCGGGCTTTACCGGCGCGATCCCGTAGCGCGGGCTCAAGCTTTCCTCATGGGCTAAGCCGCCGTCTTTTGCTACGGTTCGGCTTGGTCCGGCATCTACCGCCTTTGGGAGCGTTCGGAATGCAGTCGCAATTCACGGTCGGTATCACTGTGGAGGGAAAAGGCGACCGGCTCGTGGTCAGGGCCGAGGATGCCTTGATCGCGGCCCTCAAAGTCAAAGCCGAGCGCCCCGAGGCGACAATCACCTATGTGCGCCGGCTGAACCGCAGGGGCGACCAGCGCCACCCGCCGCACGGGCTCTCCGGGACCTAGCCCTTCCGCTGCATTAAGACATAGAGGGCGAACGCGCCGACAAGGAGCGCGCCCGCGAGCGCAGGCGCCTGCCAGTCGCCTGTCGCCACCCGCACCACAATGAGAATGAGACAGGTGGATGCGCCGAGTGCCGGGAGTGCGCGCGGTATCTCGAAGCGGCCGCGCTTCTCGCCGTCGCGGCCCTTCAAGATGAATAGCGCGCCATTGACCACCGTGAAGACGAGCAGCAGGAGAAGCACGGTCGCCGCGGCGAGTTCCGTGATCGTGCCGAGAAGCGCCAGCGGCGCAAGCACGAGAAACAGCGCGGCAACGGCGAGATGCGGCGTGCGCCGCGCGGCGTGCACGTTGCCGAGGCGTTGGGGCAGAAGGCCCTGGCGCGCCATGCCGTAGAGGAGGCGCGAGGCCGTCACGTAGTTGACGAGCGCGGTGTTGGCCACGGCGAAGAGGGTGATGACGGTGAACAGCAGAGGCGGGACGGAGGGCGCGGCGCGCTCCATCACCGCCGTGATCGGACCCGGCGCTTCGGCAAGCTCTTGCCACGGCACGACCGAGACGGCGGTGACCGCGATAGCGATATAGAGCACGGCCGCGGCCGCCATGGCGAGAATGAGCCCGAGCGGCACGGTGCGTTCGGGGTCGCGCGTCTCCTCGGCGACGTTGATCATGTCCTCGAAGCCGATGAAGGCGAAGAAGGCAAGCACCGCGGCCTGCATGACGAGGAGCGCGGCGTGGTCGCTTCCGGGGAGTGTTGGCGTCTCCAGATAATCGACCGATCCCCAATAGGACGCGCCGGCGACAATCACGATCACGAGCCCGCCCGCCTCGATCAGCGTGCACAACACGTTGACCCACATCGATTCGCGGATGCCGCGGAACACGAGGCCGGTCAGGATCAGCAGGAACCCGAGCGCGAGCCATGACAGCGGAATGCTTTCCAGCCCAAACAGGGCGGCGATATTGGCGGCAAACACTTGGCTCTGCGTCGCGATCGAGGTCAGCCCGGAGCAGACGAGCGCAAGCCCGACCATGAAGCTTAGAAGCGGAAAGCCATAGGCGCGCTCGGTGACGTAAGCCGCTCCCGCCGCGCGCGGATAGCGCGAACCGAGGGAGGCGTAGGAAAATGCGGTGAGGAGCGCGGCCACGAGCGCCACGACGAATGAGAGCCACACCGCGTTCCCGGCCTGGCCTGCGGCCTTGCCGATCAGCCCGTAGATCCCGGCGCCAAGCATGCTGCCGAGGCCGTAAAGCGCCATCTGCGCCGGCCCGATCGTGCGCATGAGCGACGGCGCTTCCGGCGCCGCGCCGTCATCCGTTTCGGCTGAACGTTCCCTCATTGCCCGGCGCCTTCCTCCAGATTGCTGCGGATCGGAATGCCGCTAGCTCTTCAAGCGATAGCCGGTTTTGAAAATCCACCACACCGCGCCGAGGCAAATGGCGAGAAACACCCCGACCATGACCAAGCTGATGGCCGGACTGACATCGGCGATTTCGTAGAAGCTCCAGCGGAAGCCGCTCACGAGATAGACCACCGGATTGAACAGCGTGACGGTCTGCCAAAACGACGGCAGCACCGAGATCGAATAGAACGTGCCGCCGAGAAAGGTGAGCGGGGTGATGATGAGGAGCGGCACGAGCTGGAGCTTCTCGAAGCCGTCGGCCCAGAGCCCGATGACGAAGCCGAGCAAGCTGAAGGTTACGGCGGTCAAAACCAGGAACGTGATCATCCACGCCGGATGGGCGATCTTGAGCGGCACGAACATCCAGGCGGTGGCGAGGATCACGAGCCCGAGCAGGATCGATTTGGTGGCGGCCGCGCCGACATAGCCGAGCACGATTTCGAACGCCGAGATCGGCGCCGACAAGAGCTCGTAGATGGTGCCGGTGAAACGCGGGAAATAGATGCCAAACGAGGCGTTGGCCACGCTCTGGGTGAGCAGCGTGAGCATGACCAGGCCCGGCACGATGAAGACGCCGTATTCGACGCCCTCGATCTCGGTGATGCGCGAGCCGATGGCCGCGCCGAACACTACGAAATAGAGCGAGGTCGCAATCACCGGCGAGACGATGCTCTGCAGGAACGTGCGTCCCCAGCGCGCCATCTCGAATTTGTAGATCGCCGCGATTGCCGGGAGGTTCATCGGGGCCGCCTCACGAGATCGACGAAGATGTCCTCGAGCGAGCTCTGGGTCGTGTCGAGGTCCTTGAACCTGATTCCGGCCTGAGCCAGATCCGTGAGCAATCCGGTGATGCCGGTGCGGGGCCCTTGGGTATCGTAGGTGTAGACCAGCTCGCTGCCGCCATTGGCGAGCGCAAGGTGGTGTCCGGCAAGCGCGGGCGGCACGGCATCGAGCGCATGATGCAATTGAAGCGTGAGCTGCTTCTTGCCGAGCTTGTGCATCAGCTCGGCCTTGTCCTCGACCAGGATCAGCTCGCCCTGATTGATGACGCCGATCCGGTCGGCCATGTCCTCGGCCTCGTGGATGTAGTGCGTGGTGAGGATGACGGTCACGCCGGAATCGCGCAGCGCCCGCACGTTTTCCCACATGCCCTTGCGCAGTTCGACATCGACGCCCGCGGTCGGTTCGTCGAGAAAGAGGACGGTGGGTTCGTGCGACAGGGCCTTGGCGATCAGCACCCGGCGCTTCATGCCGCCCGACAGCGTCATGAGCTTGGAGTCTTTTCTATCCCACAGCGAGAGGCTCTTCAGCACGGCCTCGATATGGTCTGGGTTCGGCCACTTCCCCCACAGCCCGCGGCTGAAGCTGACGGTCGTCCATACCGATTCGAACATGTCGGCGGTGAGTTCCTGGGGCACGAGCCCGACCAAGGACCGCGCCGCGCGATAGTCGGTGACGATGTCGTGGCCGTCGATCGTGACCTTGCCTGCGCTCGCGGTCACGATCCCGCAGATGATGTTGATCAGCGTGGTCTTGCCGGCGCCGTTCGGTCCAAGCAAGGCGAAAATCTCGCCTTTATCGATGTCGAGACTGACGTTCTTGAGCGCCTCGAAACCCGTCGCGTAGGTCTTCGACACGTTCTTGACGGAGATGATGGCGGGCATCGATGGATCGTGAGGGTAGGGGGCGGGCGGCTAGTGGCCCTATCGACCGTTTCACTATGGCAACTATACGGCGCGCACCGACCTCACGCGACGCTTTCCAGCCCAAAATCGTTGACGACGCTCGGCTGAATCACCTTCGCGTGCAAGGTGAGGAGCACGAGCTTGGCATCGAGATTGGTGCCGGAATCGAGCGCGGCCTCAATTCGCCATTCGACTTCTGCCGCAAGCCTTGCGTCATTTGCGGCCGCGAACGCATCGCCGCCGGTCATGCAATAAGCGATGATCTCGGCGGCTTCGCGGTAGGATCGGGGCTCAAGCGCGCGATCCTTGGCCCGCTCCTGCAAGAGCTTGACGGCGGCGAGCTTGACCGCTTCGGGCACGAGACGGGGATGGAGATCGACCGAGCGGAGCGCGGTGTCGAATTCCCGCAGCTCGGGCGACCGGCCGAAATATCCAAAGAACCCAATCGAGAGCCCGCGCGGCGCCATGCCAAGCCTCATCGGGCCGAGGTCAGCTTCAGGATCTTGCCGTTGTCGGCGTCGGTCAGCGCGTAAATGGCGCCGTCGGGACCTTGGACCACGTCGCGGATGCGGTTAGGCATGGCGATTCGCTCTTCGCCCACGACTTTTTCTCCATCGAGTTCGAGGCGCGTGATCGATCGGGAGGAAAGCCCGCTCAAGATGAGATTGCCTTTCCAGCCGGGAATCGCGTCGGCGGTGTAGAAGGTGATGCCCGAGGGCGAAATCACCGGGGTCCAGTGATAGATGGCGTCGGCAAATTCCGCGTGCTCGGGCGGATCGGGAATGTCGGTGCCGTCGTAATTCTTGCCCCAACTCACCACAGGCCAGCCGTAGTTTTTGCCGGCTTCCGGAATGTTGAGCTCATCGCCGCCGAATGGGCCGAATTCCGCTTCCCACAGCTTGCCCGTCTCCGGGTGGATCGCCGCCCCTTGGACGTTGCGGTGACCGTAGGACCAGATCTCCGGGAGCTTGCCCTCTTGGCCCACGAAGGGGTTGTCTACGGGGATCGAGCCGTCGGGATTGATGCGCACGATCTTGCCGAGATCGCTCCCGAGGTCTTGCGCCGGGCCGAATTTGAAGCGATCGCCGAGCGTGACGAAGAGCTTGCCGTCGGGACTGAAGGCAAGCCGCGAGCCGAAATGGTTGCTGCCGCTGACCTTGGGCTTCTGTCGAAAGATGACCTCGACATTCTCGAGACGCCCGTCGCCGAGCTTGCCGCGCGAGACCGCGGTGCCAGCGCCGCCTTCGCCGGGCTCGGAGTAGGAGAGATAGACGAGGTTGTTCTCAGCGTATGCGGGATCGAGCGCCACATCGAGGAGGCCGCCTTGGCCGAGCGCGGTTACCTCGGGCACGCCTGCGATGGGCTTCGAGACGACGCCATCCGTGGCCACGATCCGCAAGCGTCCGGGTTTCTCCGTGACGAGCATGCGGCCATCGGGCAGAAAGGCAAGACCCCAAGGCCATTCGAGATCGCGCGCCACCGTCTCGACCTTGATCTTTCCTTGCTTGGTGTCGATCGGGCGATCCTTGCCGCCTGCTTGCAGCGCAATCCCGATTGCAGCAAGACCCGCGATGAGGAGGAGCACGCTCCAGCCTCTCGGGTCACGCCAAATCCGGCTTGCGCTCAAGGTCGCCTTTGTCATTGAGCCTCGCTCACCTCCTCAACGGAACGTTTCATATCATGAGAGGTTCGCTTTAGCCGCGTCCGGTCATATCATGAGAGGTTCGCTTTAGCCGCGTCCGGCCTTGACCCGCAGGCCTGGCGCCGGCCGCTCGACCACGACTTCGCGGCGGAAGCGGTAGAGCCGCGCGGGCCGCCCGCCTGTCGCGGTGGAGACGTTTCCCGTCGCCTCGACGAGCCCGCCTTGTTCGACGAGCCGTCTGAAATTCTGCTTGTGCAGGAGCGTGCCGGAGATGGATTCGACAGTCTTTTGCAGGTCGAGAAGCGTGAACTCTGGCGGCAATAGCTCGAAGACCACGGGACGGTACTTCAGCTTGCCGCGCAGCCGCCCGAGCGCGGTGGCGAGGATGCGGCGATGGTCGAACGCCATTGGACGGCCAAGTTCCGGCAGAACCGGCCATTGCTCGGCGGCAGGGCGCCCGTCTCGCTTCGCCTCGGCCACGAGTCCCGCCTCGTAGAGAAGCTCGTAGCGTTCGAGCACCTTCTCCTCGTCCCATGCCCCGCCGAGGCCGAAGCCGAAGCTGATCCTGAGCCGCTCTTGCCGGCGGAGCGGGCGCGCGGGCTCGTCGGGAAGGGGTGGCCGCTCGGCCCATTCCTTCAGCCTCGGCTCGATCTCGTCGGTGAGAATGTCGGGCTTTCCCTCGCGCCAATCTTCCCAAGGAAAATAGGCGTACCAGGGCGACCAGTGCGAGCCGAGCAACGCCTCGCCCGCGCCGCGGGTCAGAGCGAGATAGCCGACCGAAAGCATATGCGCCCCGCCGGGCTCGGCATGACGCCCGCGATCGCCGAACGTGTAGAGTTGCTCGACATAGCCGAGATCGAGCCCGGTCTGCCGCTTGACCCATTCGCGCAAGCCGATCTCGAGCGTGCGATGGGCGCGGGGAGCGAACGGGCCGAAGGGAAGCGCGTCCCATGCGCCCGATCCTGCCGTGCCCGAGCGCACGACGAGAATATGCGGCTGACCCGCACGGACCGTGACGATGGCGGCGTTGAGGCCGAGTTCGATTTGCGGGTCGCCGCTTTGCGCCCGCTGTGCTTCGGCGGTTTTGCGACCCGTCGCGGACATGGCTCAGGCGGCAACGAGCGCGGGCAACGCGAACACGTCTGCTTCCTCCGCGATCCGCCCGCGGCCGATGTCCTCGACCGCGGCGATCATGCGGCCGCCGCGCGCCAAGCTCTCGTCGGCGAGCGCGACCAGGAGACGATTGGGATAGGCCGTTGGCGAGGCGCGCCGCAGCGCCCATGCAAGCTCGTGCTCGGTGCCTTCGCGGTTGAGCGCGCAAAGCGCGATATAAGCGGCCGCCGTCGATCGGCTGATCCCGGCCCAGCAATGGATGAGGAGTGGCGCTTGCCGGTCCCACTCCCGCGCAAATCTGATGAGATCGTCGACATGGCCGAGGCATGGCAGCACGAGGCCCGGCTGCGGCTCGCAGATATCGTTCATGGCGAGCTTGAGATGCCGGTCGGGGCCTATTCCAGCGGGCGTCGGAATCGGCGTGTCGCCGTTTATCAGCGTCACCAAATGGCTCACTCTAGCATCGGCGACCGTGACCTCGACGAGGCTCAAAGGCGCGACATAGATCGTTTCGGGGTTCATGGTCCGCGGCACTTTAACCGCTTCTGTGGCCAAATTCAGGGAATCCATTTTCTCATCCGCTTTCTCATCCAGCGTTCGCGCGCGAAATTGCCCCCGCGCTTCCATCATCTGCGTAACGCATTGAATTTCTTTATAAACTCGGCCTCTACGCGAGACGTCGGCAACGGCTCCAAGCGTGACAGGCGCTGAACGAGCGGAGCGCTCAAGCCGCGCGGCTGGCCGAAAAATTTTCGCGCCTCCGCCTGCGAGAATCCGGCAAGGCCGGTTGCCTCGTAATAGGCCGCGATTCGATCCGCTCGCTTGATCGATTTGACGACATTGTCCGGAAGCTCGGCCGGCAGGCCGAAACGGACGTGGATGGCGGCAAGCAGCTTGGCCTCGAACGCGCGATAGTCGAGCGACAGCGCCGCCTTGAACGGGCTGATCAAATCGCCGATCACATATTCGGGCGCGTCATGGATGAGCGCCGCGAGCCGGAAGTCGCGGCCGAGCTTGGGCTCGAGCTCGGCGGCGATGCGCTCGACAAGGAGACTGTGCTCCGCCACCGAGAAAGCATGCGCGCCGCTCGTCTGGCCGTTCCAGCGCGCGACGCGCGCCAGCCCATGAGCGATGTCTTCGACTTCAATGTCGAGCGGCGAGGGGTCGAGCAAATCGAGCCGGCGTCCGCTCAGCATGCGCTGCCAAGCGCGTGCGCGAACCGGGGCAGCGCTGTGAACGATCCGTACCCGTTTCATCTTGTGCAAGTGGCCCGAAGCGGTGTCGCGAGGCATTGACTATTTTCTCGATAGCAGCCACGAAGGCGTGGACGAGACTCGACGAGGCACGATTTCGCCGGACGATGATCGTCGGAGCGCAGGTAGACCTGATCCGTCACTGGGAGATGCATATGGCAAAGCTGGCCAAGTATACACTGTCACAAGACGCCAAGACTAAGCGCTGGGTGCTGACAAACGATAGCACCGGCCAGGCAGTCAAATCCTTCGCAAGCAAGGCGGGCGCCACCAAAGGCGGAGTCCTGGAGAGGGCGGTGGGCAAATCAGGTTCGGTCAAGATCAAGAAGCGGAACGGCAGGGTCCAAGAAGAGCGCACCTATCCGCGGAGCCGCGATCCACGCCGCTCTAAGGGTTAGGTGGCGTCGCGCCAAGCCGTTCGCAATCGGCATGGCGCGGGCAGCCGATTAGGTGGTCGTTCACCATGCCGACCGCCTGCATGAAGGCGTAGACGATCGTCGGGCCGCAGAACTTGAAGCCTCTTGCTTTGAGTTCCTTGGAGATCTTCCGCGACAGCTCCGTCTCGGCCGGCACCTCGCGCATTGCCTTGTAGCGATTGACGATCGGCTTGCCGCCGGCGAAATCCCAGAGGAAGGGCGCGAAGCCCGCGCCCGTTTCCATGATGTCGAGCCAGGCGCGCGCCGATGCGATCGCGCCCTCGATCTTCATGCGATTGCGCACGATGCCCTGATCGCGCATTAGCGCTTCGACCTTCCGTTTCGGGTAGCGCGCGATCCGTTCCGGGTGGAAATCGTCGAAGGCAAGGCGGAAGGCTTCGCGTTTGCGCAAGATGGTGATCCACGACAGTCCCGCCTGAAATCCGTCGAGCACGAGCTTCTCGTAAAGCGCTCGGTCGTCGCGCTCGGGCACGCCCCATTCCTCGTCGTGATAGGCGACGTAGAGCGGATCGGTCCCGGGCCAGGGACAGCGTGCGGGCTTCTGGTTCATGCGCGGACCCCACTGGCGGGGCGGCGGAGCGCGATCCCGACACCGCCTGCGGCAAGGGTTTCGCCGCGTGCCAGCGCGTCCTCGGCCCGGTCGAGCCGAATGAGGGCAAGGCCCGAAGTGCCGGCGACCGAGCCGAGCGTTCCGATGACCGCGCCGGCCGCCTCGATGCTCGTGCCGGGGGCGGGCAGGGGTGCTGTCCCTTCGACCGGCACGACGCGCTTCCGCGCCGTGCCGCGATGCTCCATGCGCGAGACGACTTCCTGGCCGACGAAGCAGCCTTTCTCGAAATCGACCCCGTGCAACTGGTCGAACAGCGCCTCATGCGGGAAAGCATCGCCGAAGACATAGTCCTTGCCGCCTTCCGGCACGCCGAGACCGATGCGGAAGGCGTGGTAGTCCTGCTCGCTCGCGGCCTCGCAACCGAGCGCTGAGGGACCAGAGCCGCGCGTGAGGAACGCCCGGTAGCCGAGCGCGGGCAGCCGCGGATCGGCGTAGAGAATGGCGCCCGCGGGTTCAGCCGGCTTGCCGCCCCAACAAGCCGCGACCTCGCGCGAAGCATCGGCGGCGATCGCGACCGCGGCTCTCAGCCGGTAGAACCCGAGCCGTTTCAGAAGCTCTTCTTCCTGCTCGCGCGCCACATCGGCGAGGAAGCCGTCGCCCTCGGCCACGAGGAAGAAATCGAACAGGACCTTGCCTTGCGGCGAGAGGAGGCCGGCATGGACGGCATCGGCGCCCTGCACCTTGCCGATATCGTTGGTGACCAAGCCCTGCAGGAACTTGTGCGCGTCGGCGCCGCCGATCTTAAGCACGGCGCGGGAAGGCAATAGGCTCGCATGACAATGGTTCATACACGGTCCATCTGCTAACCAAGGCCACCGACATTTATGGGAGGGGGCTAGGCCCCGCAAGAGACGCCCTTGGCCAAGACCTTCGATCTTGTTTTCAAAGGCGGAACCATCGTCAACCAGGACGGCGAGGGAGAAGCCGATCTTGGCGTGAGGGACGGCCGCATCGCCGAAATCGGTTCGATCGGCGCAAGCGCCGCCGCCCGGACCATCGACACGACGGGCCTCCATATCCTCCCAGGTGTGATCGACAGCCAGGTCCATTTCCGCGAGCCCGGCCTCGAACACAAGGAGGATTTGGCGACCGGCAGCCGTTCCGCGGTCTTGGGCGGGGTCACCGCCGTGTTCGAAATGCCCAACACCAAGCCCGCGACCACGAGTGCCGAGGCCTTGGCGGCGAAGGTGAAGGCCGCCACCGGGCGCATGCATTGCGACTTTGCCTTCTTCGTCGGCGCGACGCACGACAATGTCGGCGAGCTTGCCGAGCTCGAGCGCCTGCCGGGAGCCGCCGGCATCAAAGCGTTCCTCGGCTCATCGACCGGCGATCTCCTCATCGACGACGAAGCAACGCTTAAGTGTATTCTCGCCACGATCAGCCGGCGCGCTTCGTTTCACGCCGAGGACGAGGCGAGACTGAGAGAGCGAGCCCCGCTCCAGCGCGCGGGCGATCCTTCGAGCCATCACCACTGGCGCGATCCGCAAGCGGCGCTTGCCTCGACCGAACGGTTGTTGCGGCTCGCGGCAGGTGCGGGCAAACGGGTTCACGTCCTCCATGTCTCGACGGCTGAGGAAATGGCGCTGCTCGCGCGCCATAAGGACTTCGCCTCGGTCGAGGTCACCCCGCAACATCTGACGCTTGCCGCGCCGGAGGCCTACGAGCGTCTCGGCACGAAAGCGCAGATGAACCCGCCGCTCCGCGACCGCGGCCACCAGGCTGGGCTGTGGTGGGGCGTCGAACGGGGCGTCGTCGATGTTCTCGGCTCCGACCACGCGCCGCACACGCTCGAAGACAAGGCCAAGACCTATCCCGCGACGCCGTCGGGCATGCCGGGCGTGCAGACGCTGGTTCCCGTGATGCTCGACCATGTCAATGCCGGCCGCCTGACGCTCGCTCGCTTCGTCGATCTGACCAGCGCAGGTCCGCAGCGCGTCTTCGGCATCGCTGGCAAGGGACGTATCGCCGTCGGCTACGACGCCGATCTCACCATCGTCGATCTAAAGCAGGCGCGCATGATCGAGGACGAATGGATCGGCAGCAAATGCGGCTGGACCCCGTTTGCCGGACACAAAGTGCGCGGCTGGCCGAGGGGCACGATCGTGCGCGGGCGGCTCGCCATGTGGGAGGGCGAAGTCGGCGAGGCGAAGGGCGCGCCGGTCCGCTTCGGCGAAGCGCTGCCGCGGGCTTGAAGCCGGCTTACTGCAGGAAATAGTGCCAGACGCCGTTCGGCGCGATGCCGAGCCGGTAGTAGCTGTACTTGCCCGACTTCTTCATTTCCGCCACGCGATCGCGCGGCACGGTGCGGTAAAGCTCGACCTCCTGGGCGGGCGTGAGCGCGGAAACCCCTGTCTCGGCGAAATAGGGCCACACATACATCTCGTCCGCTCCTTGGCCGACACGGGCATAGCCGGAGGACAAGACGTTCAGCATGGCGGCGAGAATGTCGCGGCCCGAGCCGTCGGCCGATTCTTTTTTCCACAAGGCGATGGGGTCGACAGAGCCGGTGGCGACCATTGGCTTCAACTCGTTCGATTCGAACACCGGCTGCATATTCTCGATTTCGCCGCTTTGCGCCGCGGTCGCGATCCTCTCCAGCATGCGCTTGACCGGGTCGGGCAGCGCGTTGAAGTCGTAGAGCGCCTTCGGCGCCTGATCGGCCGCTTCGGCCGCCGCCATCACCGCTCCCGCGCTGCTTCCCGCGTTCGGCGTGGACGCTTCGTCGTGTACGTAGACAAGGGCGGCAGCGCCCGCTACCAATGCTGCGAGGGCAATCATGACCAAGCTTCTCCGGCGATTCATGAGAGAACCCATGCGTGAGCGATCAATCTCGCAGATCGGCGGATGCGCGCAAGGGGAGCGCGAGGACGCGCTTGAGCCACGTGGCGCGGGTTCGGTGCCGCTCGCGATGAGCGAATAGGGCCCGGGCCTTGAACACGGGCGCGCAAATCGTCCTCACCACCCTTCAACTCGTGCTCACCGGCGTCGGCATTGGCGTGCTGATGGCTGCGCCCATCGGCCCGGTCAATGTTCTCGTCATTCAGCGAACCGTCGCCGGCGGCTTCTGGGCCGGGCTCGCCGCTGGGCTCGGTGCCGTGCTCGGCGACGGCCTGCTTGCTGCCATCGCCGCCTTCAGCGTCACGGCAATTTCCGACGTCATGAGCGCCTATTCCGAACAGATCCGGGTCATCGGCGGTCTGCTCCTGATCGGCTTCGGGGTTGCGCTCCTCTTCGCGCGGCCCGCGATGACGATCCCGATCGGCCAGAAGTCGCATCTGCTGGAGCACATGGGAATCATCCCGCAGACCTTCTTTCTCACCATCACCAACCCGGGCGCGGTCCTCGGCATGGCGGCGATGATCGGCGGTCTCGGCTCGCTGATCGGCGGCCTCAACACCTATCTCGAAGCTCTGTTGCTTGTCGCCGCGGTGATGGGCGGCAGCCTTCTGTGGTGGCTCGGCCTATCGGAACTCATCGCCACGATCCGGCACAAGCTGACCGAAGAGCGCTTGAAGCTCATCAATCGCCTCGCCGGCGGCGTGCTTGTCGCCTTCGGCCTGCTTCTGCTGTTCGACGGTTTCGTTCTGAGATAGGTGGCGGCTCAAGCAAGCGGCGTGCGCTTCAGCGTGAACTCGCCGTGACGGATGCGCCGCGACAGCCCGTTCGTCATTTTCGCGACTGCGTCCTCGCCATAGGCATCGATGAGATCGGTCAGCGCGGCAAACAGCGCGGCATTGGCGAGCATCTCCGGCTCGATGCCGTCATGCAACGCCTCTTCCCACGCGTCGAGAATATATTGGAGCGCCGCCTGCTTTCGCGCAGCACCTTCCGGGGAATGCAGTTCTCGCCGTTCCGAGCGCAATTTCTGACGCCTCTTGCAACTGACGGATATTGAGACACAAGACTTACATCCTCCGACGCCCTCGAGCCGATCAGAGTGAACTAACGGTAAATCTTTAGGGTTATTCCGCTACCGGAGCGCGGCCGGATCTTCACGCCTTTCCGCCTTCAAGGAACGGCGTCTGGCGGCCCCCCGGCCGCAAGGGTAGAGTTGGACCGATGCCCACCAACGAAAAATCCCCGGCGGCGGAGGCCGAAGAATTTGCCGTCTTCCAGGCCTATATCGACCTCATCAATTCGGAGCGGGAAACGCTTTGGGCGCGTCACAACGCGCTTCTGCTGGCCAATTCGCTGATTATCGGCGCGCTCGCCATCAGCCCCGCCGCACTCTGGGAGAAGCAATGGGCGGCGCTCGCCATGTTGGCGGCAGGGCTCTTCGTCAGCGGCGCGTGGCTCGGGATCGCCACCTATGGATGGGCGGCGATGCGGCGGCATTGCGAAATTGCCGCATCCTTCGCTTCGAGCAGCTTCAAGCAGCTTCCCAATCCGGTGGCGGAAGTCGTCTGCAACCGCGCGCAAGACAGGATGCACTATCTGATGGTACTGGTGATCGCGGTTTTCATGGCGATGTATCTCGGCCTCGGCTTCATGCGTCTCGCATGAGCCGGGATGCTTGAGCGCCTCTAGGCCGGCTACTCAGTGGACTGCGTCCCAGGATACGTCTTGAGACCGTCGGCGATCGTGTAGTAGTCGCCCGCGTCGGCGACAAAGATATGCGCCACGGTGCGCAAACCGGTTGGCTGATCGAGCGTGCCGGCGGCAATCGCGACGTGGTCGCCGCCTTCGGGCACCCAGAACAGGCTCGCGCCGCAAATCGAGCAGAAACCTCGGCGCGCGTGCGGCGAGGATTGGTACCATTTCAAGCTATCGCTGCGCGTCAGCTTGAAATCCGAAAGGGGGGCCTCGGTGTATCCGGCAAAATGCCCGTGCGTCCGCCGGCACTGGCCGCAATGGCAATTGACGACATCGCGCAAGGGTCCGGTCACGACATATTGGACGCCACCGCACAGGCAGCCGCCGCTGTTGGTCTCGCTCATGGTCTCTGTCCCATCCGGCCGGGCACTCGGTCGGCCAAGCAATAACGCAGTCCTAGTCTGGCGGTTCGGGCTCTTGCGGACTGGGCGATGGTGCTTCCGGCGGGGGCGGAGGCGCTGCGGCTTGGTCGCGTCCAGAGCCGCTTCCGGCGTCGATCGCTCCGGTCGGGCCCTCTTGCGCCGGCGGCGGCGCAGCACCGGCCTCGCCCGCGGCGGGAGCGGGCGTGTCCTGACTGGTTCCCTCGGTGGCTTGAGGCGTTCCTTCGGCCGGTCCCTTGCTGGCGTAGGTCGAGTTCTGCGCGAGCGCCGCGGCGATCGTCGCCCCTTCGGTGCTGAAGCGGTTGGTTGCGAGCGTGGCGGACTGGGTGCAGGTGCGATAGCTGCGCCGGTAGCCGCGATAGCCGTCATTGAAGGCACTGACGAGTTTCGCGCGGCGCACCGCGGTCGTTCCTTCGTTGCGCAAGATCTCTTTCATCTGCTCGCGCCACACCTGACCCTCTGACGCTCCGCACAACTCGCGCAAGTAATGGATCGCGCCGAGGATCTCGGCGAGCCGCATCAGCTTGTCGTCATAGGGGCGGTCGTCGGGCGGCGGCGGCGCGGTGCTTTCGCGCGGCACGATGGGGGGAAGGTCGTCGCCCGGGGGCCTCGACTTTGCCCGCGGCTTCGGCGCCGTTTTCTGCTGGTCGAAAAACCAGAAAAACTGGGCCTCCGCCGTCGATACGAAGATCATGGAGGCCCAAGCCGCGCCGAAGAGGCCGGCAATGAGCCTTATGGGGAACCTTTTGCCCCGTCTCATGGGGTCTGAGTAACGCCGATTTTTGTTGAAATCTAGCCTTAGAGGCGCCGGAGCCGGTGGGCGGCCGTCCAAATCAGCTCGGCCGTGCCCTCCGTCATGGGGCGCCCCTCGACCTCGTCGAGATGGACCCATTCGGCCGTATCGGCATCGCCGCCGGGCTTTAGCGCCCCGCCGGTGAGCCGGCCATAGAACACGGTGAGCCGGTAGGTTTGGTCGGAGGCGGCGACGGCGACCCTGTCGAGCACGCCCTCCACATCCGCCTCGAGGCCGGTCTCCTCCTTGAGCTCGCGGCGGGCCGCCTCGCGCGGGCTCTCGCCGCCCTCGATCTTGCCGCCGGGAAGGCTCCATAAACCGGCCGACGGCGCGCGCTTGCGCCTGACGAGGAGCACCTTGTTTTGCGACAGCACGGCGATGCTTGCCCCGTCGCACTGCGCCAAATTGGGGTAGATGAGCGTGTGTTCGTTCATTGAACCAGGTCGTCCCGAGCCCTTATGTGGGGAGGCTCAGGCCGGTCGAACAGGGGGCCTAGCCCCCGAAACCAGGGCTTGGATTGGCGAAAATCTTGGCCGATCATAATCGCCAAACGTTGATAGGAATTTGCTCCGAATGTGCTCGCGTTACAGCCTGACCGCCCCGCCGGAGGCCGTGCGCGCCTATTTCGGCTATGGCGATACGCCGAACTTTCCCGCGCGTTTCAACATCGCCCCGACGCAAGCTGTCGCCGTGGTCGCCCGCGACAAGGAGGGGCTCCGCCGCTTCAGAGTGATGCGCTGGGGCCTCTTGCCCTACTTCGTCAAAGACCCGAAGCGGTTCCCGACGCTCATCAATGCCCGGGCCGAGGACGCGCTCGAGAAGGCCTCGTTCCGCCAGCCCATGCGCTACCGCCGCTGCCTCGTGCCGGCCGATGGGTTCTATGAATGGACCGGATCCAAGGGGAAGCGGCGGCCCTTCCTCCTTCGTCCGCGTGGGCCGGAGCTGATCGCATTCGCCGGCGTCTACGAGTGCTGGCGCGACGGCAAGGGCGAGGAGATCGACACGGTCGTCATCCTCACCTGTCCCGCCAACAGCACGATCGCGCCGCTGCACGACCGCATGCCCGTCGTTCTCGCGCCCGAGGATTTCGCCGCCTGGCTCGACGTCAAGGACACTTCGCCCGAAGCCGCGCGCGAATTGCTGGGCCCTGCGCCTGACGATCTCTTCGAAGCGATCGAGCTTCATCCCAAGATCAACGATTCGAAGCGCGAGGAGCCGGGCATCCAGGAACCGCTGGCGCCGTCCCTGCTTTAGGAGCCGAAAAACCAATGCTTCCATCCGAGGTGATCGCGCGTTTTCGCGTCGACAAAGGGTCCGACTTCAAGCTCGGCGATCCGAGAGACATGGGCGGCCTCGACATCGAAAAGTCGGAGGGGGAAGAGCTGCTTGCCGCGGCGGTCAAGCGGCTCTCCGAGCTGCAGGAGCGGCTCTACGCGCAAGGACGCGGGGCCGTTCTTGCCATCCTGCAAGGATTGGACACCGCGGGCAAAGACGGCGTCATCGAGCACGTCTTTTCGGCGATCAATCCGCAAGGCTGCGAGGTGCATTCGTTCAAGCAGCCGAGCTCGCTCGAGCTTGCCCACGACTTCTTATGGAGAACCACGCTCGCGCTCCCCGCGCGCGGCATCGTCGGCGTCTTCAACCGGTCCTACTATGAAGAGACCGTCGTCGTGCGCGTGCACCCCGAGCTTCTCGGCAAGCAGAACTTGCCGCAGAAGCTTGTCACCGGCGACATCTGGAAGGAGCGCTACGAAGACATCAATAATTTCGAGCTGCACCTCGCCCGTAGCGGCACTGTGCCGGTCAAATTCTTCCTCCACATTTCCAAGGAGGAGCAATTGCAGCGCCTGCTCGCCCGCATCGCCGATCCGGACAAAAGGTGGAAGTTCGCCCTCCATGACGTGGATGAGCGCAAGCTCTGGGACAAATTCATCGCGGCTTACGAGGACACGATCCGCCATACCGCGACCAAGCACGCGCCCTGGTACGTCATCCCGGCCGATCGCAAATGGTTCGCCCGGCTCCTCGCCGCCGCCGTGCTGGTCGAGCGCATGGAGGCGCTCGACCTGCAATACCCGAAGTTGGACGAGGCGCAGTTGATCGAGCTTAAGCAGGCGGAAGCAACGCTGCTTGCAGAGGCGAAGGTGCCGAAGCGCTAAACCGCTCCGCTTAAGGCTCGGCGGTGACGAGAAGGACGGCGAGCCCGTCATGACCCTTCGCGCCGACGGTCTGGAGCGCGGTCCCGGTGACGCGCGGGTCTGACGCCGCAAGCGCAAAGAAGCGGCGCATCCCTTGCACATCGTCACCGCCGTCCTTATCGAGGATCGCGCCCTCGCGCACGACATTGTCCACGACGATGAGCGAACCCTTTCGCGCGAGCTTCACCGCCCATTCGAAATAGAGCGGTGTGTTGGGCTTGTCGGCATCGATGAAAATAAGATCGAACGGCGCTTCCGCCGCGAGCCCCGGCAATACGTCCGCGCCGCTTCCCTCGCGCACTTCGACCTGAGAGCCAAGTCCGGCGCTGGCGAGATTGGCGCGCGCGACCTTCACGCAAGCCGGGTTCCACTCGATCGTGATCAAGCGCCCATCGGGGGCAAGGCCGCGCGCCAGCCAGATCGTGCTGTAGCCCCCGAGCGTGCCGATCTCCAAGATGCGGCGGGCGCCGATCGCGCGCGCGAGCAGCATCAGCAGCTTGCCCTGGTTCGGCGCGACATTGATCGGCGGCAGACCGGCGTCCTTGGTCGCCTGCAACGCGGCCTCCAGCACAGGCTCGTTCGGCGCGAGCAAGCCGTTGACATAGTCGTCAACTGCCGTCCACAGCGCGTCGGTCTCGAGCCGCTTCATCACAGGAGCTTTCCGGGATTGAGAATGTTGTTCGGGTCGAACGCCGCCTTGATCTTCCGCATGATATCGAGCTCGATCTTCTGCTTGGCATGGGGCAGGAGGTCGCGCTTCAAGCGCCCGATCCCGTGCTCGGCGCTGATCGAACCGCCAAGATCGAGCACAATCTCGTGCACGGCGGCGTTGAGCGCCTCCCAATTCGCCAGGAACACGGCGCGCGCCATGCCCGGCGGCTGGCTGACATTGTAGTGGATGTTGCCGTCGCCGAGATGGCCGAACGGAACCGGGCGCGCGCCTGGGATCATCAGCTCGACCAGCCGGTTGGCGCGCGCGACGAACTCGGGCACCGAGGCCACGGGCACGGCGATATCGTGCTTGATGCTGCCGCCTTCCTCTTTTTGCACCTCGCTCATGAGTTCGCGCAAGCGCCACAGCGCCTCGCTCTGCGACAATGACGTGGCGACGATGGCATCGGCGATCTCGCCTGCTTCAATGCCTTTGGCCAACAGAGATTCGGCGAGCGGCGCAAGCAAGGCGTCGTCGCGCGGGCTCGTGAGCTCGAACAGCGCGTACCATTGATGCGGGGAGGGGAAGGGATCGCGCGTTCCCTGGCCGTGACGCAGAACGAACTCGACGCCGACGCGCGGCAGGATCTCGAAGGCCGTCAGCGCGGGGCCCGCCCGCTCCAGAGCGCGCGCGAAGAAGGCGGGGGCGGTTTCGAGCGCGTCCAACCCCGCCATGCACGTGACCTTCTCGGCGACCTTGGGGAAGAGGCGGAGCACCGCGGCCGTGATGATGCCGAGCGTCCCCTCTGAGCCGACGATGAGATCCTTGAGGTCGTAGCCCGAATTGTCCTTGCGCAAGGATTTGAGCCCGTTCCACACCTCGCCGCCGGCGAGCACCACTTCCAGCCCGAGCGCGAGCTCCCGCGCGCTGCCGTAAGCGAGAACGGCCGTGCCGCCGGCATTGGTCGCGAGCACGCCACCGATTTGCGCGCTTCCCTCCGAGGCGAGCCTCAAGGGAAACAGCCGGCCCGCGCTCGCGGCGACCGCTTGCGCTTGCGCGAGGGTCAGCCCGGCTTCGACCGTCATCGTGTTTGAGGCAAGGTCGATTTCGCGCACATGGGTGAGCCGTTCGAGCGAAATAACCACTTCGTGTCCGCTTTCGAACGGAATCTGCCCGCCGACGAGGCCGGTGTTGCCGCCTTGCGGCACGATCGCCGTCATCGTCTCGTTGGCGAGCTTGAGGATCGAGGAGACTTCGCTCGCGTCGCCGGGCTTGAGCACGAGCGCCGCCTTGCCGCGATAGCGGTCGCGCCACTCGACAAGGTAGGGCGCCATCTCCGCCGCGTCGCGGATCGCGTGGCTTGCGCCGACGATGCGGACAAGCGCATCGATCGTGTCCGGGCCGGGCGGCTTATGTTTCGCTGTGCGTTTCATCGCTTGTCCAGCGCTAGCTCCGATTGGCCGCGCGCCGCAAGCGGTCGTTGATGGCTTCGCCAAGCCCAAAGGCGGGAATCGGCATCACCGCGATCACGGTAGCGCCCGCCTGGTCGAGCTCTCGGAGCGCTCCGAAGAGCTTGGACGCGGCCTCCTCAAGATTGCCGCTTTGGCTGAGATTGACCGTCACCCGCGCCCCCGCCGGCACGTCGCCGCCAAAGGCGAGCAACGCCTCGTCGGCGTGAACGGCGTGGGCGTCGAGCCTGAGCGGCGTCATCGGCGCATAGTGGGCCGGAAGCTGCCCTGGCGAGGCCGCGCGCTCCGCCGCCTTTGCCGCGACGAGAGGCGCGCCGAGCACGCGCTCGATCGCTTCGCGCGGCACCGCTCCCGGCCGCAACAGAGCATGCTCGCCGACGACACTCACGACAGTGGACTCGATGCCGAGCGGGGAGGGTCCGCCGTCGAGGATCATGGCCGGGCGATCGCCGAGTTCAGCCTCGACATGAGCGGCGGCAGTCGGGCTGATGCGCCCCGAGCGGTTTGCACTGGGGCCGGCAAGGGGGAGAGCGGCCTTGGCGAGCAGCGCCTGGGCGACCGGATGGGCCGGGGCGCGAAGCGCGATCGTGTCGACACCCCCGCTGACGAGATCGGCAATCCCGCAGGTTGAGCGCCGCTTCATCACGAGCGTCAACGGGCCCGGCCAGAAGGCGGAAGCGAGCTTCCGCGCCGCCTCGTTTACCAAGCCGTATTCGCGGGCCTCGGCCAGTCCCTGTACATGCACGATCAACGGGTTGAAGCGCGGCCGCTCCTTCGCCGCGAACACCTTGGCGACGGCGCGCGCATCGAGCGCGTTGGCGGCGAGCCCGTAGACCGTCTCGGTGGGAAACGCCACGATCTCGCCGCGGGCAAGCGCCTGCGCCGCTCGCCTGATGGCGTCTGGCGTGGCCGGAACGATGGGCATCGCGCCATTTCGCGTGTTACCGCGCCCGGGTCAAGCTAGAGTGACGCCACCCCACGTGAAAGACCAAGCCTTCGCCCCATGACGACGCTGCTCCTCACCCATCCCGCCTGCCTTCTGCACGACACAGGCTACGGGCATCCCGAGCGGGCCGACCGCTTGCGCGCCATCAACGGTGCTCTTGCCGCTCCCGCCTTCAAGGCGCTGAGGCGCGAGGAAGCCCCTCGCGCCGACCTCGCCGCGATCGAGCGGCTTCATCCCAAGGCCTATGTCGAGATGGTGCGAGCCTCGATCCCGGAGCGCGATCACAAGATGCTCGATGCCGACACGATTGTCTCGCCGGGAAGTTGGGAGGCCGCGCTCAGGGCGACAGGCGCCTCTCTCCATGCCGTCGATCAAGTCATGGCGGGCAAGGCCGACAACGCCTTCTGCGCGGTGCGGCCGCCCGGCCACCACGCCGAGCCGTCGCGGGCGATGGGCTTCTGCCTGTTCAACACCGTCGCGATCGCGGCGCTGCATGCGCGCGCCGCCCACGGCGCCAAGCGCGTGGCAGTGGTCGATTTCGACGTGCATCACGGCAACGGTACGCAGACCGCGTTCTGGTCCGACCGCGACCTGTTTTACGGCTCGACCCACCAGATGCCGCTCTTTCCCGGCACTGGCGCACGCGATGAGACGGGCGTGGGCAATATTTTCAACGCGCCGCTCAAGCCCGGCGACGACGGCGACGATTTCCGCGCGGCCTACGCGACGCGCATCCTTCCCGCGCTCGATGCCTTCGCCCCCGATTTTCTTCTCGTCTCGGCCGGCTTCGACGCCCATCTCAGAGACCCTCTGGCAAATCTCAGGGTGCTCGAGCCTGATTTCGCCTGGGTGACGGAGAAGCTGTTGGAGGCGGCGGAGAAGCATTGCGGCGGCAAGCTCGTCGCGACGCTCGAAGGCGGCTACGACCTCGAGGCCCTGGCAAGCTCGACCGCAATCCACGTACAGACTTTGATGGGCGCCTCTTCGTGAGCCTCTTGATTGGAGAGGCGGGTAGGGGCTAACGAGAACCATGACCGAGCCGAAAGACCACTCCGACATCAAGACCATGAGCTTCGAGCAGGCGCTGAAGGAGCTCGAAACCATCGTCGATCGCCTGGAAAAGGGCGATGTCGAGCTGGAGGCCTCGATCCTCATCTATGAGCGCGGCGAGGCGCTGAAGACCTATTGCGACGCGCTTCTGCGAAAAGCCGAGGCGCGGGTCGAGAAAATCTCGCTCAACCAGAACGGCCAGCCCACCGGCACCGAACCACTCGACGTCGAAAACTGAGCCGGTCTCAGGCAAAAAGCCCGCCGCTTCGGCCCGGCCCGGTGACACAATCCGGCCCCGCGCATAGGATAGTTGCAAGCAGGGTGGCGGGCCGATAAAGGTCATGATTAACGGGCCGATCCTCCGCAAGCCTTCCCAGACATCCGCCGGGTAGAGCGAATGAGTGCCGATAGTCCCACGCCGCTGCTCGATCGGATCAACGAACCCGCGGATTTACGCGCGCTCGGCGACGCCGAGCTCAAGCAGCTGGCGGACGAGCTGCGGCATGAGCTGATCGCGGCGGTCTCGGTCACCGGCGGCCATCTCGGCGCGGGCCTCGGCGTGGTCGAGCTCACCATTGCGCTCCACCACGTCTTCGACACGCCGCGCGACCGGTTGGTCTGGGACGTCGGCCACCAATCCTACCCGCACAAGATCCTCACCGGGCGCCGCAACCGCATTCGCACGCTCCGCCAAGCCGACGGCTTGTCGGGTTTCTGCAAGCGCGCCGAGAGCGAATACGACACCTTCGGCGCCGGTCACTCCTCGACCTCGATCTCGGCCGGACTCGGCATGGCCGTGGCGCGCGACCTCGACGGCAAGACCCACAATGTCGTCGCCGTGATCGGCGACGGCGCCATGAGCGCCGGCATGGCTTATGAGGCCATGAACAACGCGGGCGCGATGGATTCGCGGCTCATCGTCATTCTCAACGACAACGACATGTCGATCGCGCCGCCTGTCGGCGCCATGAGCGCCTATCTTGCCAAGCTGATCTCGGGCGGCACTTACCGGCGCTTCCGCCGCTTCCTCAAGAAGATGGCGCACAAGCTCCTGCCCAAGGACTGGGAGCGGCGCGCGGCGCGCGCGGAAGAATTCACTCGCGGCTTCTGGACCGGCGGGACCCTCTTCGAGGAACTCGGCTTTTATTATGTCGGCCCGATCGACGGACACAATTTCGATCACCTTCTTCCCGTGCTGCGCAACGTGCGCGCCATGAAGAACGGTCCGGTCCTGGTTCATGTCGTCACGCAGAAGGGCAAGGGCTACGGACCGGCGGAAGTGTCGGCTGACAAGTTTCACGGCGTGGGCAAGTTCAATGTCGTGACCGGCGCGCAAGAGGCGCAAAGGCCCGGCATCCCGCCGAGCTACACCAAGGTGTTCGCCCAGAGCCTGATCGAGGAGGCGCGCGCCGACCCCAAGATCGTGGCCATCACCGCGGCCATGCCGTCCGGCACGGGGCTCGACCGCTTCGCCGAAGTCTTTCCCGAGCGCTCTTTCGATGTTGGCATCGCCGAGCAACACGCCGTGACCTTCGCCGCCGGGCTTGCCGCCGAGGGCTTCAAACCCTTCGCCGCCATCTATTCGACCTTCCTCCAGCGCGCCTACGACCAGGTCGTGCATGACGTCGCCGTGCAGAAGCTGCCGGTGCGCTTCGCCATCGACCGGGCCGGGCTCGTCGGCGCCGACGGCCCCACCCATGCCGGCGCTTTCGACGTCGCATATTTGTCGTGCCTGCCGGGCATGGTGGTCATGGCGGCGGCCGACGAGGCCGAGCTAATGCACATGGTCGCGACCGCGGCCGCAATCGACGACACGCCGTCGGCATTCCGCTATCCGCGCGGGGAGGGGACCGGGGTTCCGCTGCCGAAGCGCGGCACGCCGCTTGCGATCGGCAAGGGCCGCGTCTTGCGCGAGGGCTCGGCGGTCGCGTTGCTTTCGTTTGGCGCGCGATTGCCGGAATGCCTGGCCGCGGCCGATCAGCTCGCTGGCTTCGGCTGGCCCGCCACCGTCGCCGATGCGAGATTCGCCAAGCCTCTCGACCTCGATTTGCTGCGCCGTCTCGCCGAGAACCACGAGGTCCTCGTCACCGTCGAGGAAGGATCGAGCGGCGGCTTCGGCGCGAACGTGCTTCAGGCGCTGGCGCGCGACGGCCTGCTCGACCGCGGGCTCAAAGTGCGGACGCTCTGCCTGCCCGACCGCTTCATCGAGCAGAACAAGCCGCAAGCGATGTATGCCGAGGCCGGGCTCGATGCCGCCGCCATCGTCGCGGCGATGTTCGCCGCGCTCGGCAAGGATCGCGAAGCCGCCGAGGCGACGCGCCGCGCCGAAGCCTGAGGCCTATTCCAGCGGACAGTCCTTGGTGAAGCGCTCGACGGCCTGAGCGCGCCCTTCGTCCGACAGCGATACGCTCGCGCCTCCCGCCGTCGCCGTCGCCGGTCCGGCCTGGCGCAAGACCTCGAGCACGGGCTTCACCGCGATGTCGCTCGCTTCGGCGAAGGTCACGCCGGCATCGTCGCGCGCGGCCTCGCCCTTGACCTCAGCCTTCGCATCGCCGGCCGAGAGCGCGATGGTGAGAGCATCGCCCGGCTTGGCGCCGGCGATTTCCTGGCGCAAGTCGAGCACGGCGATGCCCATGGCGTCGAAGCACGAGAGAAGAAAGAGTGGGGCCTTGGCCGGATCAAGCGGCGCGTAGCTCAACGAGATAAGGCCCTCGCTCGCCTTGCCCGTCCAGATCAGATTGTCTTCGGTGCGTGCCGTAGAGGCTTGCGCGGCCGCGAGCAGACAAGCGGCCAAGGCAAGCGGGACTCCGACGCGAACTCTCATTGCGGGGCTTTCTTTGGCGGGCGATTGGGTCCCGTCTAGAGTCCGTTGGCGTGAAGCCTGCTCTCGGCCACGACCGCCTGCACCGAGGTGAAGAACCCCGCGAAGGTGGGATCGAATTCGTGGTAATTGCAGGTGATCTCCTCACCTTGCGCAATATCGTACAGGGCAAAGCCCCTATCGAAGATGCGGAAGTCGGTGTTCGGCCCAAGACTGTGATTCATGAAGCGCCCGTTGTCGCTGTCGAGAACGACCACGCCCTCCCTCTCCAGGTGCGGGTAGGTGTAGCGGGCGACGAACTCGCGCAGGAAAGGCGGATACGCCTCGATCTCGCTTGCGTGGATGAAGATGTCGAATTTCGGATCGAGGCTCCAAAGGAGCCGCCCCCGTTCGATATACTCGCCGGCGAACACGCCGATGCCTTCGATGGCGCTCGGCGCAAGATAGGTGCTGACCGTCAGCATCTTGATCCCTCGTGATTTGGATGAAGCGCAGGCTGAATCATGCGGTACCCGCAGCCTCGGTGCCGACCGCGACCAGGCTGCGCTTGCGCCGGAGCCGCCGCCGCTTAAGCGCCTTGATGCGGCGCTCGAGATACGGTGAGAAATGTCCGGCGTAACGCTCCCACAATTCGGGATTGCGCCAATCCTCGCCGGTCACGCGGCCGCGGCACAACGACGTCCCGCAGGCGCACTCGAATTCATCGTAAGGCGTTCCGTCGCACATCGCGTAATCGATGGTGACTTCCTCGCCGGGATGAATCCGGTGAAGAGCGACAATGGCGATCTGCCCGTCGAGACCGGCATTGGGTTCGCAACTGTGGTTGATGAAGTCCGGCGGCTCGTCTCCCGAGATCGAGGCGAGAAAGAGTCCCTCCTCGACCTGGACCGTGTGCCGCCTGATCTCTTCCGGGAGCTCGTCGAGCGCCTCGGTCGGGACGATGCGGCCGCTCCAGACGGCAACCAGCTCGCCGGACTCGATAATGTCCCGAGCGTAGACGGCCTTGCCGCCGGTAACGTCACGATTTTGGACTTCACATTTGTAGGTAAGGTAAGCCGTAGTTCCTTGGCTCACGAGACCTCCGCGTATGCGCGCCGAGCGGGGCGCTCCGCAGTATAATGTAAGCGGTGCCCGGCCGCTCCCGGCTTGACCTCCGCGCGCGAGACTCCCCCGACGCGCCGGCGAGCATATGAGAACCAGTTGTGCCCATCTACAAAAAAAAACGTCTCGATCAATTATTGGTGGACAGCGGCGTGGCCCCGACCCGCTCCCGCGCCGCCGACCTCATCCGGCGAGGGCAGGTCAGCGTGGCGGGAAAGCCCGAGCGGAAGCCCGGCGCGCTGGTCGCGCCCAGCGTTGCCTTTGCCGTCAGCCCCGAGGCCTGCGCCTACGTCTCCCGGGGCGGGCTCAAGCTTGCGGCCGCGCTCGACGCCTTTGGCTTCGATGCCAAGGGGAGGGTCGCGCTCGATCTCGGCGCCTCGACCGGGGGCTTCACCGAGGTGCTGATCGCCCGCGGCGCGGCCAAGGTCTACGCGGTCGATGTCGGCAAGGGGCAGCTCCACGCCAAGCTCAGGGCCAACCCGCGCGTGATCGCGCTCGAAGGCACTGACGCGCGGGCGCTCGACCGGACGCTGATCGGGGAGGCGGTGTCGGCCATCGTCGCCGATGTGAGCTTCATCGGTCTTGGCCTCGTGCTTCCGGCGGCGCTGCGGCTGGCCGCGCCGGGGGCCTGGCTTGTCGCCCTGGTCAAGCCACAATTCGAAGCGGGGCGCGAAGCGGTCGGCAAAGGCGGCATCGTTCGGCGCGAGGCCGACCGGCGGAAGGCCGTGGCCAAGATACGGAAATTCATCGGGGAACAGCCGGCCTGGGTGGTCGAAGGCGAAATCGCCTCGCCGATCACGGGCGGCAGCGGCAACGAGGAATTCCTGATCGGGGCGCGTCATGGAGCATGAGGTCGAGATTGCGCGCCTCGGCGCCCAAGGCGACGGCGTCGCCGAGGGCTCGGACGGCCCCCTCTACGTGCCCTTCGCTTTGCCCGGCGAGCGTGTCAGGGTCGCGGTCGCGCCGGGTGACGACCGGGCCGAGCTGCTCGCCGTGCTCCAGCCGAGCCCGGACCGGGTCGAGCCGGTCTGCCCGCATTTCGGCATGCGGCGGCTGCGCCCTCCAGCACCTGGCCGAGGCGGCCTATCTCGATTGGAAGCGTGAGAATGTCGTCGGCGCTTTAAGGTCGCGCGGCCTCGATGCCGAGGTCGAGCCGGTTCGATCCGTACCGCTCGGAAGCCGCAGGCGCGCCGCTTTTGCCCTTGCGCGAGGAAAGGCCGGGACGGCCCTCGGCTATCGCCGCGCCCGTTCCCACGAGCTGATCGATATCGCCGTCTGTCCGGTGCTCTCCCCCGGCATCGTGGCCCGGCTGTCAAAGCTCAAGACCGCTCTTGTCCCACTGGCCGGGGGGTGGCGCGAGGCGAGGGTCACCGAGACGCCGAGTGGCCTCGATATCGTGATCGAGGGCGCAAAGCCGAAGGAAGCGGCGCTTGCCGCCTTTGCCGGCGAGCCCGCCTCACTCGGTGTGGCACGGTTGACCTGCGACGGCGAGAGCATCGGTCCGGTGGCGGCGCCGGAAATCGAGCTTTCGGGCGTGAAGGTCAAACTTTCTCCGGGCGCTTTCCTGCAAGCCGCGGGCGAAGCTGAAGCCGTCATGGCGGGTCTGGTGCGGGAGGGCGTTGGCGATGCGCGCCGCATTGCCGATCTCTTCGCCGGGCTCGGCACGTTCACCTTCGCCTTGGCGAGGGCGGCCGCGGTCGATGCCTTCGAGGCGGACGAAGCCGTGCTCGAAGTCCTCGCCGAAGCGTGGCGCAAGACGCAAGGCCTCAAGCCCGTCAAAACGTTCCGTCGCGACCTCTTCCGCGCGCCGCTCAGCGCCAAGGAGCTTGGCGCCTACGATGCGGTCGTATTCGATCCGCCGCGGGCAGGAGCGTCCGCGCAAGCCGCGATGCTGGCGAAGTCGGGAGTGGCGCGGCTCGTCGCCGTCTCGTGCAATCCCGGAACGCTCGCGCGCGATCTCCGCATCCTCGTTGACGGCGGCTACCGCATCGCGCGTGTCGTGCCAATCGACCAGTTCCTGTTCTCACCGCATGTCGAGATAGTCGCCCACCTCGAACGCTAGGCACGAAGCAGGCGCTCGACGAAGTCGGGCACGATTTCGGTCGCAAGCCCGTAATGGGCTTCGGCGAACAGGCTCGCGCCGTCGGAAGGTTCGAGATTGAGCTCGACCGTGTGCGCGCCGATTCCGATCGCCTCGGCCCCGAAGTCCGCCGCGGGATAGACGCTGCCGCTCGTGCCGACGGAGATAAAGAGGTCGCAGGCGCGAAGCGCCGCGTAGATACGGTCCATCTCGCGCGGCATCTCGCAAACCAGACGACGTCGGGCCGCATGTCGCCTCCCTTGCCGCAAGACGCGCACGCCGTTTCCGTCGAGAGATCGCCGGTCCAGACCACGCTCGCCTCGCACGCGGCGCAGAGCACCCGCGCCAGTTCGCCATGCATATGGATGAGCTTCCTGGTGCCGGCCGCCTCGTGCAGCGGATCGATGTTCTGCGTCACGGTGAGGACCTCGCCCCGATGCTCGCGTGCGAGAATTCGGCTTCGCCGTGCCGAGGCGCGCGCGGCGGAGATTGTAGAATTCATGCACCCGCGCCGGATCCCGCGCGAAGCCGCCCGGCGTCGCCACCGCTTCCTTTGTCGCGAAACGTGCCGAGCCCGGTTTCCGCCGAGAGCCCGGCTCCGGTCAGGACGAGATGTTCGAGGACCACATCGCTTCCGCGCGCGCCGCTAGCCTTTGCCGGTCTGGCCGCGATGCCTGAGATAGTGGTCGGCGAGCACGATCGCGACCATCGCCTCGCCGATGGGGACGGCTCTGATGCCGACGCAAGGATCATGGCGCCCTTTGGTCGAAATCTCGGTGTCGTGGCCCGTGGCATTGACGGTGCGGCGCGGTGTCAGGATGGAGGAGGTCGGCTTCACGGCGAAGCGCGCGACGATCGGTTGGCCCGTCGAGATGCCGCCGAGGATGCCGCCGGCGTTGTTCGACAGGAACTCAGGGCTGCCGTCCTTCCTCATGCGCATCTCGTCGGCGTTCTCTTCGCCCGAGAGCGACGCCGCGGCAAAGCCCGCGCCGATCTCGACGCCCTTGACCGCATTGATGCTCATCAGCCCCGAGGCGATATCCTGGTCGAGCTTGCCATAGATGGGCGCTCCGAGGCCGGGTGGCACGCCCTCCGCCACGATCTCGATGACGGCGCCGACTGACGAGCCTCGCTTCCGTATTTGGTCGAGATAGTCCTCCCAAACATGCCAATGTTCCGGGTCGGGGCAGAAGAATGGATTTTCCTCAACTGCCTTCCAGTCTCGGTGCTCGCCCAGTCGATTGTTACCGATCTGTATCAACGCGCCGCGCACGACCATGCCCGGCACGACTTTGCGGGCGATTGCGCCGGCTGCGACCCGGTTCGCCGTCTCGCGCGCGCTCGCGCGGCCCGAGCCCCGCCAATCGCGCAATCCGTATTTCATCAGGTAGGTGTAATCGGCATGGCCGGGGCGGAACTTGTCCTTGATGTCGCCGTAGTCCTTGGAGCGGGCATCGACATTCTCGATCTCGAGCGCGATCGGCGTTCCGGTCGTGACTTGCGCGCCCGCCTCGTCGGTGAACACGCCCGAGAGGATGCGCACCCTGTCCGGTTCCTGCCGCTGAGTGACAAAGCGCGACGTACCTGGACGGCGCTTATTGAGATAGGCCTGGATCTCGGCCTCGGTGATCGGGATGCCGGGCGGACAGCCATCGACCACGCAGCCGATCGCCGGCCCGTGACTTTCGCCCCAGGTGGTGATGCGGAAGAGATGGCCGAAACTGTTGAAAGACATGGGTTCTTTTAGAAGCGTAAGGGCGTGACGTCTAGCCGGGGCAAGAATAGCGGGAAGATCGAAACGAACCGTTATTTCATGCTCGCGAAGGCGGGCATCCAGTAGCCCCGGACTTCAGTCGCTGAGCCGGGCGATGACAAACGAAGAGAGGGAAGGACCCCTACTCCTTCACCACGGAGATGTCGGGTGCGTCTTCGTTCTTCATGCCGACAACGTGGTAGCCGGCGTCGATATGCAGGATCTCGCCGGTGACGCCGCGCCCGAGATCGGACAGGAGATAGAGCGCGCCCGCGCCGATGTCCTCGATCGCCACCGTGCGCCGGAGCGGGGAGTTGTACTCGTTCCATTTGAGAATGTAGCGAAAGTCGGCGATGCCCGAGGCGGCGAGCGTCTTGATCGGTCCAGCAGAAATCGCGTTGACGCGGATCGCGCCCTTGCCGAGATCGGAGGCGAGATAGCGGACGCTTGCCTCGAGTGCGGCCTTGGCCACGCCCATCACATTGTAGTGCGGCATCACCTTCTCGGCGCCGTAATAGGTGAGGGTGAGGAGCGAGCCGCCTTGCCGCATCAAGGGCTCGGCGCGCTTGGCGAGCGCGGTGAACGAGTAGCAGGAGATGAGTAGGGTCTGGACGAAATTGTCCTTGGTTGTGTCGACGTAGCGCCCGTCGAGTTCCTCCTTGTCGGAAAAAGCGACGGCATGAACCAGAAAGTCGAGCGTGCCCCATTCTTTGGCAATCGCGTCGAACACGGCCTTGACCGTTGCCTCGTCGGTCACATCGCATGGGAGCACGAGCTTGGAGCCCACCTCCTGCGCCAAAGGCTCGACCCGCTTCTTGATGGCGTCGCCCTGATAGGAAAGCGCGACTTCCGCGCCCTGATCGGTCACGGCCTTGGTGATGCCCCAGGCAATCGAGCGGTTATTGGCGACGCCGAACACGATGCCGCGCTTTCCCGCCATCAATTTTCCGCCGTCGGCCATCGTTTCGCGCCCTCGAAAGGAAGGCGTCTTATAGGGCCGGGTGGGCCTGGCCGGAAGGCTTTTTGCCGGGGAGCGATGAGACCGATCGGCGCGGCGGACGAATCTCTAGAGGCTTAAGCTCTAGCCGCGGTCCCAGCCGGGAAAGCAGATCGCCGAAAAGGTCCGCGCCTCGCCGGCCTTTCGCTTCAAGGCGAGCCAAGTCTCACGGCGCGAGAGAAGGGGCGTGAATCGCGAACCCCGCTTTGGCTGTTGGCCACGTTCGTTTCTCGCCCCGCTGCGGAAATTGGGGACGAATGCGACGATCGTTCCGCTGACATGCGACATGCCGAGACTCCTCTTTACCCCGCGAGCGACCAGGAGCCGTCTTGCTCGCGGCAGGCAACGCCTTCGATTTCCCGTTGATAGCCGCCTTGCGCGAGCGCGTAGACGACGGTGCGGCAGATGCGGCCCTTGGCATCGCGGAAGGCCGATACCGGTTTGACCCGGCCGACCAGTCCGCGCCCCGGCCGCTGCCATACGAGCGTCGTGCCGTCGCCAAGCTCCGAAAGCGCAAGCTCGAGCGCTTTCAGCGCCACGATGCGATCGCCGCCGGACCCTGCGCGCGCGTTATCCGAAACCGCAGGCTCGGCTTGGCGGTCCTCAGCTTTGAGAAGAGAGGGGGCGGGCGCGACCGACAAAAATACAAGAGCGCCCGCCCCAATGATGATAGGAGCGTTGCATCGGAACGTACGCATAACCAACTCGTCCCCCACTCCGACGCGGGAATCACTCTTACGCCCCGCGCCCCCTACCAACGGAGGTCATCCTGCCTTATCAGGGTGAGCAAAAGGTTAAGCTGTGCCTCGCCGCAAACTGAAAGCGAGCGGCAGGCCTTATTGGCGCGCGATCGGTAAGGGCCTGCACATCGGATACCGCAAGGGCAAGACTGATGGCGTATGGGTAGTCAGACGCTACCTCGGCGGACAGACCTACAAGCTGGAGACGATCGCCGAGGCTGACGACATCCTCGATGTACGTCCCGCGTCTTGGCGACTGCCGAAGATGGCGCGCTACTTCTTGCGCCTGCCAAATCCGAAACTGGCATCGCACCATCGCAAAGACACCCGCCCGCGCTCGGACGCGCAAGGGCGCTGAGCAGCGTATCGCGCAGGCAATTTGGACGAGCCTGAAACACAACGGAAACGGCAATCGTCTGCCAATCGCGTTTGAGTTTCCTAAAAGCTGCGCTCAATTACGCATGGCGAGAAAAGAAGGTTGACTCGAACGACGCTTGGCAGCGTGTCGAGTTATTCCGGGGAGTTGATATTCCCCGGGCGATATCTGTCCGTTGCCGAGTCGCAGAAATTGATAAACGCCGCACAAGGCGACTTTCGGATTTTGGTCCAAGCAGCCCTGCAAACGGAGCGCGTTACCAGGAACTTGCACGGCTTCGCGTGTCGGATTTCGACTCGGCGGTGGGCACGCTGCATATTCGCAAGACCAAGACACACAATGATCGGCACTGGAGCGGTACAAATCGGCTGCCACTCAGTAAACACCGCCATTCCCCCATTACCGCCTCTAACGCGGGCAGCCGCGAGGGAGTTCCCGCGGATAAGCCGGGAAAAAAGCAGGGCCTACCGCGGGAGATTGCGCTCTAGCGATACGTCTGCTTTGGGTCATTAGCGGACATTGGATCGCGGAATACGAAGCGTCCGCTTTACGCCCAGGAACGTCAATCACGGCTCCCGTAGGAATCCGTCAGCTGACGGCTTGCTCCTCGGCCCGAGGCAATTCGACGATCTGGCGCAAGCCCCCACCGCTTCGATTGGCGATATCGATCCGGCCACCCGCACGCTGTACGATTTCTCGGGCAATGGTCAGACCAAGTCCAGCGCCGCGAATATCTTGCCGGCGCGCGGGATCGGCACGGAAGAAGGGCTCGAACACTCGATCGAGGAGCTCGGGTGGAAGCCCTGGCCCGTCATCCTCGATGACGATGCGTGCTGCGCCATTGGCTTGCCCGACCTCGACTCTGGCGCGCTGTCCATGCGTTGCCGCATTGATGATGAGGTTGCGCAGCGCGCGATTGAGGGCGAGCCTGTTTGCGCGCACCTTTACCGGCGCCATTGCCGTCTCGATCACGTCGAGATTCTGCTCCCTGAGCTCCGTTCCGATCGAGCCGACCAATCGGTCGAGCTCAATGAGCTCGGGTGGCACCTTGACCGATTCTTCGCGCACGAGGAGGATCGCACTGTCTGCGATCCGCTCCAGCTCATCGAGATCGGCAAGCCAGCGCTCGCGCTCCTCCGCATCTTCGACGAACTCGGCCCGAAGCCGCATGCGGGTGATGGGGGTGCGGAGATCGTGACCGGCTGCCGCCACGAGCCGCATTCGGCTTTCCACGGCGCGTTTAAGCCGGGAGGATAGCGAGTTCAGGGCTTTGGCCGTCGCCCTCACCTCGGCCGGACCCCGCTCGGGTAATGCAGGCAAGACACCGTCGGGACCGACCGATTCGACCGCGCTCTCCAGAAGCGCAAGCGGACGAACCATGCGGTTGGCCACGAAGACCGCGATGATAATGGCACCGATCGTGATGATGAGAAGCCATCGGACCAGAACGCGCCACGGCACTCCCGGCGGCGGCAAGTCCGTGATCGGAAACAGAACCCATCCCTTGCCCGTTACCGGCACCGAAACGGTGAGCGGTGATCGCCAACCGTCGCGTGAAACGGTCACCGCAAGGTCGGTGCTGCGCGCTGCCAACGTCTCACGAAGTCTTTGCGTGAGGCCTTCATAGACGCGGCCCGGCGCCGGCAGCGGCACGATCGATACGGCGCCGGAGTCCTCATTGGAGAGGCGAAGGATCATCTCCACCTGTTGTGCCACCGGTGCCAGAGAATACACGCGCTTGGGCGGACCGAGCAGGTAGAACAGGACAACACTCAACAGGCCCACGACCGAGACGATCACCACGGCTAACAGCAAGGCAATCTTCACGCGCAGCGTGTTCATGACGCGGCATCCCGAATTTCGACCTTTGCCGCGAGCTGGTATCCGCCGTTGCGCACCGTCTTGAACAGCTGCGATGCACCTCCCCCCGCAAGCTTACGGCGCAGGCGGCTGACGAGAACGTCGATCGAGCGGTCGAGCGGATCGGCCTCGCGCCCGCGGGTGAGATCGAGAAGCTGATCGCGCGACAACACTCGGCCGGGCCGGTCGAGGAAGATCTTGAGCAGATCGAACTCAGCGCCCGTGAGGGCGATCTCGCCGCCTTTGGCGTCGGTCACGCGCCGCGTGTGCGGATCGGCGGTGAGACCCTCGAAACAATAGACCGTGTCCTCGGCTGCCTGCGGCAGCGTCTCGACACCGCGGCGGAGCACTGCCCGCACCCGCGCGATTAGCTCGCGCGGGTTGAATGGCTTGCCGAGATAGTCGTCGGCCCCGATCTCGAGGCCCACGATGCGATCGACATCTTCCTTGAGTGCGGTGAGGAGAATGATGGGAATCCGCGAGCGCTCGGCCCGCAGGTCGCGGCACACGTCGAGTCCCGAACCGTCAGGCAACATCACATCGAGCACGATGAGGTCGATTTGCGAGGTCGCGAGCCGTTCGCGCAGCTCCGCGCAATTCGCCGCCAACGCCACGCGAAATCCCTGGCTCTCGATATAGCGGGCCAGGAGCTTGCGAATTTCCGGATCGTCGTCGGCGACGAGAATGCGCGGGACTGCCTGCGGCATCG
>DASTKZ010000009.1:0-43678 GCA_035715445.1 Methyloceanibacter sp. | reverse complement strand
CACCGCTACCATCGCCACCACGGTGTGCCCGCTCGAAAAATCCAGCGCACTGAAGATCGTGATCTGCTGCGAGTCAGCCGATGGAACCATGCTCACTTACGTGATCGACAGGCTGACCGGAGAGATCGTGGCGCAGTCCCACGCAGAGCAGGTTACGCTTACTGGCAAATGTAAGCGCACCGAGAAAGCGCTCTGACGGTGGATGGACCCCTACACGCGACTATTGAGGAGTTCGCCACCGAGGGTTTCACTCATGTAGAGTGCTATTGCCCGCGCTGTCGCATGATCAGGCTTTCTTTTTACTTACCGTTGCGCGGAAGACACAGCCTCATCTTAGCCGCTCCGCTATTATGCAATCACCCTAGGAGCACCCGCCTGGGGTTCGTTCACCACGTGCCAAGAACCCCGCACGCCGTCAGAACCTCCTTGCCCTGGCGGAAACGTGGACAAAGCTCGCTGCTGAGTACGAAGCCGATCAGCCGCTTCTCAACACGCTATCCGAAATCAACTTCGACGAACCGTTCTATGCAGTGCCAGAGGCTCTGAATCTCCGAGCAGCATAAGAGGGACAACTGAGCTAGCCGCCGCCAATTTGCCGCCTTCGTTCAGAAAGCTGTTCGCCAGAGGAGGGTAGTCGCCGGACTACCTGACCTCGGCGGCCCTGGCCATCATTCTTTAACGGGGGAATTGGTCGGGGTCGCTTTAAGCGGCAATAAAAGAAGCCCCGCTGTGACGGGGGACACTGGCGGGGCTTCCGTCCTTCTGGGGGGGACCATGTGATGGCGCAGGGAGGCCATCACTCGAATTGAAGCTCATCTATCAGCTTTAGTTCCCTACCTCCGGCCTGCTCCGCTGGGCAGGCAAGGCTTCGAAGTCTCAAAAGTCGCGCCGCTTCGCTCGCTTCGGTGAGCGCCCTTTTCTCGTGCTATTCTCTGCCTTAGCCAGCCCTAGTTGGGGTATCGCGTTGGGCTGGTTAGGGCCCAGGCGGCCCTCCCTGCACCCCAACAGAAAGCCGGGGCCGCCTCAGTGTTGGAACGATGCTGTTCGACAAAGAAGGCCCGCGATCTCCCACGGACCTTCGATGTCAGTGTAATGCGTTTGTGCTATCAGCGGGTTTGAGAAGAGGTCTCGTCCCGCCCCGTTGCAGATCACGATTTTCGCGTTCTAAGACTGTAGCCTTTGGGACACACCGAGGAGAATCCTTCATCCGTTGCGTGGAAGCGACAGCTTTGTCTTAGCCGCTCCGCTAATATGTGATCGCCCTAGGAGCACCCGCCTGGGGTACGTTCACCCGATTACGCGTCCCTTGTAATCGGGCCCTGACTGACTTGTCGCTTGTACTCAGGGGGGTCCTCCCATTCATCTTCCCCTTCCCGGGAGGCCCCTCCTTTTTCCTAACACGCACCTCGTTACGCCTAACCATCGCGCAGCTCTCTGCACGACTTTATCGGCAAGCCGCTTGGGCGTAGAGGGTGATGATGCAAGCGGCTCGCATGTGCTTTATAAGCACGGGAGGGGGGGAACAGACTTGCAGTCGTATTTACCCGAGCTTTTGAGCACACCCTTCGCGCATACCATGATGGTAGCTGTCGGGTTTATAGTTGGTTCGCTTGTCGTTGGTGGGGTGTTGGCGAGTGGAAGGCTTAAAGTTAATCGGCATGATTGGGCCCGCCCAAAACTGCAAGAACATTACGCAGCAATCGGGCGGCTAACTGAACGACTGCCTTCTAATTTTTCTGCGGAACAGTTTGAACAATACGTCCTTCGGGTCAACCATCACGTAGCTGAAGCGGCAGACTGGATTGGAACGAACCTAGGCGGGTCGGCGCGTGCTAAATTTTTGGATACGCAGGGAATGCCTGCGTGTCAGGCGGCCGGTGCAATCGACGCTCGGCATAACAGCATCATTTTGAACCTCACACGCTATCGAGAAAACCTGCTCGCTATGATCCAAGACAAACAATCAGGCGATACACTTCATTAGTGGGAGCGCGTTTCAGCTCGGCTGCGTTGTGCCGTTTGGCGAGTTCCCGGAGGCAGCACCAGAACCCGAGCCGGGACCGAGCCGTTGCGTTTAACTTTTGAGGCGAGGTCAAGCGCATCGAGGCCGGCCTGCCGAAGCCGCGTTAACGTCGCGCAACGGCGGCGCTCAGCCGCGCGCCTACCAGGGCCAAGCCGGCCCGCGCGTAAAGCCCGGCGTGCGCTGAGTGCGGTAGCCGTAATCGAGATAGTTGCGGCGCACGATCTTTTTCTTCTTGCGCTTGGCCGGCGTGAAGTCGCCGTCGGCGCTCGCCGCGGTGATCTTGGCCGGCGTTTCCTTGGCCCAAACGACGAAGTCGTTGCCTTTGGTCAAGCCCGCCGTGTTGATGGCCGTGTCGCCGATGATGAGCGAAGAGCCGGGCGTGAGCCGTTCGGAAATCTTCTGGCGAACGTCGTTGGGAATTTCGAGCCGGTCGAGCGCGGCGGCGGAACTGTCGCCCATGAGGCTCATGCCCATCCAGCGCGTCGAGGTGTCGCCCGGCGCGAATTTCATCGCGGTAAAAACATGCGTGCCGAGCGGCGTCTCCGGGTCCTTGAACGAGACCGGCGCATCGAACACGCGGCCGAATTCCTGCCTGACATAAACATGCCCCGCGGGCGGCTCGCCCTTGCCCGCGACCTCGTAGACCTTCCTTATCAGCTCCTCGTTCATGGCGCCGGTTTCGGCCATGCCGTTCGCCGCCTGGAACTTCTTGGTGGCGACGACGGTCGGCTTGCCGAGAGTGCCGTCGAACTCCAGCCGCTCGAGATAGCCCATGTCGGCGAAGATTTGCTGGACGCCGATGACGCGATCGCGCTGCGTGCGTCGCGTCACGAGAATGCGCAGCGGAGCCGTCGAGCGCGGCTCGGCGGCGAGAAGCGCCATCTCCTTGGTGCCGGCCCTGAGGCTGGCGGCGGCGTCCGAGGGGGCCGCGTCGAGCGGCTGCAGCGGGCTCGCCGCGACCGGGCTCGCCAGCGCCAGCGCCTGCGGGGCGGGCGCGGCCTTGGCCTCCGCGCTTGCGGGCTCGGCTGCGTTGGCAGCGATCGCGCTTGCATCGGCGGGCTTGAGTTCGGCGGCAGCGGCTGGAACCTCCGCGGGCAAGACGGGCGAAGGCGCCGCGGTCTCGGCCGGCTTCGACTCGGCGATTGCGGTGACAGTCGGGCTCGGCGCGGAAGCGGGCGCAAGGTCGGTGTGCCGGACGGGTGTCGGGGCGACGGCGGGAGCGTCAGTCTTGGCCGCGCTTTCGATCGCGCTTCGGACGGTCTCGGCATCGTCCTTCGCGAACGAAGTCTCGGGCGCGCCCTCTTCGTCGAGTGCGTGCGCGTTTGCCTTCGCCGCCTGGCCTCTCGAGCGCTTGTCGTGAGAAACCTCGACCGGCGCGTCCGCGCGTGGATCGAAGGCATGGGCGTGCGTGTCCTCGACGGCGGCGGGATCGTTTTTAGGTGACGGCGGGACGCGATCGCGGACCGCCTCAGCCTCGACCGAGGGAACGTCGGTGGCGGAGTTCGACACGTCGGCTCTGGCGAGCATGCCGCGGTAGGCCCTCAACGGTGGCCGGGGCACCTCGTTCTGCGTTTGATGCTTCGGCGGCTCCTGCTCCTTCACCATCGAGGGCAAGGGCGGCGGCAGCAGCGGCTGGAACAGGTTTGGATGCTCAATTACTTGCGGCGCCGGGCGGTCGCGCGTCACGATCACGTTGTCGCCGACCGTGGTGATCTTGAAAAGCTTGGGGGCGAAGGAGAACGGCAGCCGGATGCAGCCATGCGAAGCGGGATAGCCGGGCACGACGCCCGCGTGCAGAGCCGTGCCGGACCAGGTAATGCGGTTCATCCACGGCATCGGCGCGCCGCTATAGAGGTTGGAGTGGTGCATTCTCTTTTTCTCGAGAATGCTGAAGACGCCGGCCTTGGTCGCGTAGCCGCGCATTCCGGTCGAGACGCTGGAGGTCGTGACCAGGGTCAGACCGCGATAGATATCCACCTTCTGCTGGCCCAGCGAGACGACGAGCGTCATCGGTTCGCCGTCGGCCGGATCCGGGAGGGCGACTTCGGCGGGCTTGGCGGGGTTCTTCCGCTTCTGGGCCTCGGCGGGCAATGACATGCCGACCGCCGCGGCCAGCACCGCCACGCCAAGAAGAGCAAAAAAAGTCGATGAGGTCCCTCTGGCGGTCCGAGCCGCCCGTCCCCTCATTAATCGGATACGCAAGACACAAGCTCCCAGTCGTCGGCCGCACCCATAGGCGAGCCCCCGTGTGATCCCCCGACTCACACGAATCACACTACAAAGAGGCACCCCTATTTGACCAGCGGAAGCCTTCCAATCACCTAACGCCCCGGCCCTCGCCCCGGTTTCTGCCTCAAGTGCCGCTCCCGGAGCGAAAGTTACGTGGCTTCTTGGACTTACCCCACTCTTTGGGCGATTTTGAGTTCCTGGCGTGGCCGCGCGCTAAAAAAGGCGGAGCACGAATAAACTTCGCTCTGTTTCCTTCGCGCAACACTTCGAACTTGGTGATTTACGACCGAAAGACTGCCCCTCTAGCAATCGATCCTCCCGAGATATTTGCCCTAGCCTGTGCTTTGAAAGCTCTTGCCTCGGCCGCGGGCGCTCAATAGAGGGATGGACCTAGCGGGCTTGAGCAGTTCTTGAGAGGAGTATCCGTCATGCTGGCAATCACAGACGTCCGGCCGGTCCAACTGCTCCGAGGCGCCGGTCTGCTCGTAGCGGGTCTCGTGCTCGCCGGTTGCGGCATCAACACCATCCCCACTCTGCAGGAGCAGGCCAAGGCCGCATGGAGCCAGGTGTTGAACCAGTATCAGCGCCGGGCCGATCTCATTCCCAACCTGGTCGAGACCGTCAAGGGCTACGCCGCGCAGGAAAGCAAGGTCCTGACCGATGTGGTCGAGGCGCGCGCCAAGGCGACACGGGTGCAGGTGCCGCCCGATATCCTCACCAATCCCGAGGCATTCCAGAAGTTTCAGGACGCGCAGAACAACCTCACCGGCGCGTTGGGACGGCTTCTCGCGATCGTCGAGAACTATCCCGACTTGAAGTCGAACCAGAATTTCCTGGCACTTCAGTCTCAGCTCGAGGGCACCGAGAACAGGATCGCGGTGGCGCGGCAGGACTACATCACCGCGGTCAAGGACTACAACACCGAGATCAGGACGATCCCCGGCCGCTGGTGGCGCGCTGTGCTCTATCCCGACGCGGAGCCGATGCAGAACTTCACCATAGCGGAAGGCACCGAGAAGCCGCCGGAGGTCAAATTCTAGCTTAAGGCCAATGGGGGGCCTCGATGGCCGGTGTACGGCGTTTCGGCGGTGTGCTGCTGGCCATCGCGCTCGCGCTCGCGTCCGCGCCCGCCGCGGCCGAGCCCGCCTTTCCCGAGCTCACGGGGCGCGTCGTCGATGACGCGAACCTCCTGAGCTACACCGACAAGGTTGCCATCACCGCCGATCTCAAGGCGCTCGAGGACAAGAGCAGCGATCAGCTCGTCGTCGTCACGCTGCCGTCCTTGCAGGGCTACGCGATCGAGGAGTTCGGCTACCAACTCGGCCGCAAATGGGGCATCGGCACAGCGAAGCTGGACAACGGCGTCCTCCTCATCGTCGCGCCGAATGAACGCGAGGTCCGCATCGAGGTCGGCACCGGGCTCGAGGGCACGCTCACCGATGCGTTGTCGAAAATCGTCATCGAGAATTCGATCCTGCCGCGCTTTCGCGAGGGCGACTTCGCCGGCGGCATCAAGAACGGCGTGCGCGATATCGCCCTTGTGCTGACCGGCGATGCCGCTGAGGTCGAGTCGCGCGCGAGAGCGCGCAACGACGCCGCGAGTCCGCTGTTCTTCTGGCTCATGCTGATCCTCTGGCTCGCGATCTTCTTGTGGATCGCCTACAGCATTTGGCGGAGCACGCGTTATGCGGCGCCCTCTGGGCAAAAGGGCAGTTCCGGCCCGATCTTCGTTCCGGGGCCGAGCTGGGATGGCGGTGGCGGCGGCTGGAGCAGTGGCGGTGGTGGCGGCGGCGGCGGCTTCTCCGGTGGCGGCGGCAGTTTCGGTGGGGGCGGGGCCTCGGGCGGATGGTAGGACACGTACCCGCACAGCCCTTCGCGCCCGAAGACCGCGCCGCGATCTCGGCGGCGATCTCGCAGGCCGAACAGAAGACGAGCGGCGAGATCGTGGTCGTCGCCGCGATCGCTTCCGACGGCTATCGCTCCTTCGGGGTGCTGTGGGCGGCCCTTGTCGCGCTCGCCGTGCCGATCCCGCTCATCTTCGCCACCAAATGGCCGGTGCAGTACATTTATCTGATTCAGCTTGCGGTGTTCCTCGCCCTTCTCGTGCTGTTCCAGCTCGACAGCGTCCGCTACTGGCTGGTGCCGCCCGCGGTGAAGCGCGCTCGCGCCCATCAGCGCGCTGTCGAGCAATTTCTCGTGCAGAACATCCACACCACGAAAGGGCGCACCGGCGTGCTCATCTACGTCTCCTTCGTCGAGCGCTACGCCGAGGTCATCGCCGACGAGGCCATCTACCGCAAAGTTCCGCCTTCGGCCTGGGAGGATGTGGTCGGCGAGCTCACCAATCATCTTGCGCGCGGCACCACGACCGAAGGCTTCATCCGTGCCATCGAGCGTTGCGGCAAGATGCTCGCGAGGCACTTCCCGCCCGGCCGCGCGCCCAGCAACGAGCTTCCCAATCATCTCATCGTGCTCGATGCCTATGGACGGCCGTGAACAGGCGGGCGCCGCGGGCAGCGGGGTCGAGCCGCCGGGAAAGGGCGCCCTGTTCGGCTGGGTGATGTTCGATTGGGCGTCGCAGCCCTTCTACACGCTTGTCGTCACCTTCCTGTTCGCGCCTTACTTCGTCAACGGCTTCATGGCCGACCCCGCGCGCGGCGCGAGCTTGTGGGCCTATGCGACCGGCATCGCCGAGCTGATCGCGGCCGTGCTCGCGCCCGTGCTCGGCGCGATCGCCGATGCCGGCCAGCCGCGCAAGCCGTGGATCGCCGGCTTTTCCTTGTTGCTGGTCGCAGGCATGTGCGGTCTCTGGCTTGCCGCGCCTGGCCGCACCGACCTTGCGCCGCTCGTGCTCATCGCCTTCGGCCTCGCCATTATTGGCGCCGAGCTTGCCACCGTCTTCAACAACGCGATGATGACCTCGCTCGTCTCAGGCACAAAGCTCGGCACGCTCTCAGGGTTGGGCTGGGCCACGGGCTATGTCGGCGGCCTCGTCAGCCTCGTGCTCGTCGCGGGCTTTCTCGTCGCCGACCCCTCGACCGGCAAGACGCTGCTCGGGTCTCAGCCGCTCGTGCCGGTCGATCCGGCGACGCGCGAGGGCGACCGTCTCGTCGGGCCGTTCTCGGCGCTCTGGTATCTCGTGTTCGTGCTGCCGCTCTTTCTCTTTACGCCGGATGTGCGCGCGGCGCCGCTCGATGCCCGCCCGGTCAGCGCCAGTCTCGGGCAGCTCGTGCGCTCGGTGAAGGAGCTCGTGCGCGATCACGGGCAAGTCGCGCTGTTCCTGCTTGCGCGCATGCTCTATGCCGACGGGCTCGGGGCCGTGTTCGCCTTCGGTGGCATCTATGCCGCGACCGTGTTCGGCTGGGGCGCGACCGAGCTCGGCCTGTTCGGCATCATCCTCGTTCTCGCCGGAACGATCGGCGCCGCCCTCGGCGGACCGCTCGACGACGCGAGAGGCTCCAAGACCGTGATCGTGCTCACGCTCCTTGTGTTCATCTTGGCCGCGATTGGCGTGCTTTCGGTCGATGCCGGCCACGTCCTCTTCGTCGTTCCGGTCGAAGCCAAGGTTCCGGGAAGCGCGCCGTTCTCTTCAATCGGCGAGCAGGTCTATCTCGCCTTCGCCATTCTGATCGGGATCACCTCGGGCCCGATCCAGTCGTCGAGCCGCACCCTGCTCGCGCGCCTCTGCCCGCCCGGCAAGATGACCGAGTTCTTCGGTTTCTTCTCCTTCTCCGGCAAGATCACCGCGTTCGCCGCGCCGCTTCTCATCGGCGCCGTCACGCATGCGAGCGGCAGCCAACGGCTCGGCATCGCCTCGAGCCTCATCTTCCTCGCCGGCGGCTTGTTGCTCCTGCTCCGCGTCAAAGCGAAGTAGATCTCGCTCTCTTTCCCCCGTCATCGCCCGGCTCGACCGGGCGATCCAGTAATCCGCGCGATCGCGAGTTGTGACTACTGGATGCCCGCCTCCGCGGGCATGACAGTGCGCTAATGCCGGAAGTGGCGCATGCCGGTGAAGACCATGGCGAGGCCCGCGGCGTCGGCGGCGGCGATCACCTCGTCATCGCGCACCGAGCCGCCGGGCTGGATGATGGCGGTGGCCCCGGCTTCCGCGATCACCTTGATCCCGTCGGCGAAGGGAAAGAACGCATCCGAGGCCGCGACCGAGCCCACCGTCAGGCTCATGCCGAGCCCTTGCGTGGCGGCCGCCTCGGTCGCCTTCCATGCCGCCATCCGCGCCGCATCGACGCGTGACATCTGCCCTGCGCCGATACCGACCGTGGCGCCGTCCCTGGCATAGACGATCGCGTTCGACTTGACGTGCTTCGCCACGGTGAAGGCGAAGAAGAGGTCGGCCAACTCCTCCTCACTCGGCTTACGCTTGGTCACGACCTTCAATTCACCGTTCGCGACGACGCCGTTATCGCGCGACTGCACCAGGAACCCACCCGCGAGCGAGCGAAACGCAATGCCTTCCGCCATCGGATCGGGCAGGCCGCCGGCGAGGAGGAGCCGCAGATTCTTCTTCTCGGCGACGATCGGTTTCGCCTCGGCGCTCGCATCCGGCGCGATGATGACCTCGGTGAAGATCTTGACGATCTCGTGCGCGGCCTCGGCATCGAGCTCGCGGTTGAGCGCGACGATCCCGCCGAAGGCGCTGACCGGATCGCAAGCGAGCGCCTTCGCATAAGCCTCGCGCAACGTCTTGGCGGTCGCGACCCCGCATGGATTTGCGTGCTTGATGATGGCGACGGCGGCTGACGCCTTGGGATCGAACTCGGCCACGAGCTCGTAAGCCGCGTCGGTGTCGTTGAGATTGTTGTAGGAGAGCTCCTTGCCTTGCGCTTGCGCCGCCGTGGCGACGCCGAAGCGCCGCTCGGCCGTGCGGTAGAACGCGGCCCATTGATGCGGGTTCTCGCCGTAGCGGAGCGCCTCGGCAAGCTGTCCCGCGATCGCGCGCGCGGAGGGCGTCCGCTCGCCGAGTTCTTTCGTAAACCACGCCGAGATCGCGGCGTCGTAGGACGCGCTCCGCGCGAACGCTTTCGCCGCGAGCGAGCGGCGCAAGGCCGGCGTCGTCGCACCGCCGTTCGCGGCCATCTCAGCCAACACGCGCGCATAGTCTTGCGGCTCGACCACGACAGTGACGCCCGCGTGGTTCTTCGCCGCGGCGCGGATGAGCGCCGGCCCGCCGATGTCGATATTCTCGATGCAAGTGTCGAAATCGGCGCCGCCCGTGACCGTGGCCTCGAACGGATAGAGATTGACCGCCAGCAGGTCGATCGCCGGGATCGCGTGCTCGGCGAGCGCCCGCTCATGCTCCGCGTTGCCGCGCACCGCGAGCAGGCCGCCGTGAATCCGCGGATGCAACGTCTTGACCCGCCCGTCCAGCATCTCGGGGCTTTGCGTGATCTCGGCGATTTCGGTGACGGCGATCCCCGCCTCGCGCAAGACCTTCGCCGTGCCGCCGGTCGAGACGATCTCGACGCCCTGCTTGCGAAGCGCGCGGGCGAAATCGGCAAGACCGGTCTTGTCGCTGACCGACAAGAGCGCGCGGGCAATCTTATTCTGGGCCATGCGGTCTATGCCGCCGCAGGCGCGGCGTCTTTATCGGCCTTTTGGCCGCCGTCTCCGGAATTCATGCGTTCGATGTTCCACACGATCCGGACTTCGCTCGTCTCACCGACGAAACCCGCGAGCACGACTTGCGAGGTCGCCTGCGGTCCGCGCGCATCGGCGAGGAAGAAGCTCTCTTCGACCTTCGTCTCGGGCGCGTTCGAGCTGATCTTCCAGGTATCGCCGTTCTTGAGCGTCAGCACCGCGCTCTGTCCGTCGCTGCCAAGACTCACGCGCACGCTCGGGTGCAGATGGAAGCGGATGGCGTAGGCGCCGGCGATCGAGTCGCCCTCGGGGCTCTTGAGCCCGACCGGCGCCGACAGCTTGTCCTCGCTCGAGATGAGGAGCCCGTTCGGCGCGACGAGAATCTGACGCGCGTGGCTCACGCCGAAATCGGCGAGATAGCCGTCATGCGAACCCTTGATGCGGTAGTTGTCGCCCTGATCGGTGAAGGTGGCCTGCGCGTTGGCCGGGCCGGTCAGCGCCGCATCGCCCACGTTCACGCCGCCATTGGCGTTGGTCGCGGCGAACCCCGCCGACAACGAGTCCTCGAAGGTGAGGGTCGAATGCGCCGCGGTCGAGCGCGAGTACGGGCGCCAGGCGTCATGGTCGTGCGCGGGCGCTCCGCAATTGACGATCATCGGACAATTGGCCGAGCTCATCTCGAAAGAGAGGAAGCCGGCATGGGCGCCCATGCTGAGCGAGGGCGCGGGCGTAGGCCCGATGTCGCAGACGAGCGTGGTCGGCCCGCAAGCGAGCCGGACATAGCCCGAGTTCGTCGCGGTTCTGACCGGCGCGCCTTCCACGTCGTCATAAGCCATCACCGTCGCGAGCGCGTCCGTCGCCGTGGGTCCCGCGCCGTTGAAGCGGGCGAGCGTGCCGTCGGCGGTGCGGAAGAAGCGCAGCATCGGCATGATGCGGTCGATCGCGTCGGTCAGTTCTTTCGGCGGCGGGCGGTCGCGCGCGACGAAACACTGCCTGAGCGGCAGCAGGTCGAGCAGAAGTTCGACCAGCGCATCCGGGTTGCGCGAGATATGTCCGCCGTCGGCAAGGATCTGCCGGTTCAACTCCTTGCCGAACGGGCGCGAATAGCGGTCCACCACCGCCTGCTGCTCGGCGATGCAAAGCCCGGCATAGATCAGCGCCATCAGCGCTACGAGCCGCGGCACGCCGTCGGGTGCGTCGCGATAGCTCGCCGAGAGATAGCGCAGGTGAGAGGTGAGCGACTTGAGGAACGCCTCGTAGCCCTCGGGGTCGCCGGTATCGAGCACGAGCACCGAATTGGAAAGCCAGGAGATCACGCGCCGCCCGACGATCTCCGGCTGCCAGGCGAGTCCCTGGTGGGAGCGCTTGAGCGCGATGAAATCCTGAACCAGCGCTTTGGCCTGCTCGCGCGACAGTTCCGAATTGGTGGCGCGCAGATGCCTGAGCCAACCGAAGCCGTAGAGCTCGCGCGCCCAAGCCTCGGATGGCGGCGTGATATCGAACGGCGAGACCGCCTCGACCTCGGCGAGCCGCCCAGCAAGCCCGAGATGGCCGTTATAGAGTTCGGTCGCGAAGCTCGGATCGGCGGTTCTGAGTTCCTGGGGAGCGAGCAGGAGCTGCTCGGCCTTGGTGCCCGGATAGGTGACGCTCGCCATGCTCGCCAGCATGAAGCGGCGGAACGCGCCGAGACCGCTCGGACGCGGCGAAGGTCCGCTTCTGCCGCGGTCGAAAGGCTGAGAGTCAGCCGCCATGCTGCCTTGTCTCCAAGCTGCAGCCGCGCGCGACCACTCTAGCGCGCAGCCTCCCCGTGCATCCTGAGGGGGGCATATTCGGGCGTGGACGCGTTCCGATCAAGCCCGATGCGCGATTTCGGCTAGGCGGCCTTGATGAGGCGCGCGGCAAAGAATCCGTCCATTCCGCTCCATTCGGGGGAATCGAGCTTGAGGTCGCAGGGGAAAGTCCTGAGGCAGCCCGAGGGTTCGATCCATGCCGTCTGCCCGAAAAGTTCGGCGTCTTCAATAGGTTGAAGGGCAATCGTCGGGTTCCGCACGAGCAGGGAGGCAACTTGCGCTTCGCCTTCCTCGGGCTCGAGCGAGCAGGTCGAATAAACGAGGCGTCCCCCCGGCTTGATCAGCCTTGCCGCGTTGTCGAGCAGCCGCTCCTGGAGGGGAGCGAGCGCCGCGATGTCGTCGGCCGACTTGACGTAAGGGATATCGGGATGCCGGCGGATCGTGCCGGTGGACGAACAGGGCGCATCGAGCAGAACCGCATCGAAGCTCTCGTTCGCCTGCCAGGTCGTGGCGTCAGCCTTGACCGTCTCGGCCTGAAGCCCGAGCCGCTTGAGATTGTCAGCGAGCAGCGCGAGCCTCGTCTTGGAGCTGTCGACGGCGACGACCGAAGCGCCCGCGAGCGCAAGCTCGGCCGTCTTGCCGCCTGGCGCCGCGCAAAGATCGGCAACGCGCTTGCCGCTCACATCGCCGAGAAGGCGCGCCGGCAGCGAGGCGGCAACGTCCTGCACCCACCATGCGCCTTCCTCGAATCCGGGAAGAGCGTCGATGCGGCCCTTCGGCAAGAGCCGCACGCTGCCGCCCGGCAACACCCGGCCCGACAGTTTCTCCGCCCAAAGCTCAGGCTCGCGCTTGAGGGTGAGATCGAGTGGCGGCTCGTTGAGATGGGCTTCGGCGATTTTCCGTGCGCGCTCCTCGCCCCAATAGCTTACCCAGCGCGACCACAGCCAGTCGGGCGTATTGACCCGCGCCGCGTCGAGCCCCGCTGCGATCGCTTTGCCTTCGCCGGCGACGCGGCGAAGGACGGCATTGACCAGCTTCGCGTAGCGCGAAGCCCTCGGATCGTATTGGGCGAGCGTCACGGCGAGATCGATCGCCGCATGCGGCGGCGTGTCGAGGAAGATGAGCTGCGCTGCCGCCGACAATAGGATCGAATAGAGCGTGCCGGACTTCTCGGGCAGCCCGCGCGCGAGGGACGCGCCGAGCACGTGGTCGAGCTGGCCTTTCCGCCGTAAGCTTGCCGCGACAATGGCGCGGGTGAGCGCGCGGTCGCGGGCGGGCAGATCGAACATCGCGCCACGTTCGAGCGAGCGGCCGAGAATGTCGTCGAGCGGCTGCTTCTTCTGCAGAACGGCGGCGAGGAGTTCGGCCGCGGCGCGCCGCGCCGGAAGTCCGACCTGGGCGTCTCGCGCGCGGGCACTCGCCCTCGCTTCGCTCTGAGGGGGTGTCATGGGATCAATTGCCTTTGAGCCTTGGAGCCTAGGACCAGGGCCCGCGTCCGGCAACCCGGCGCTCACGTGTCCATGGCCCCGCTCCGGCGGAACTCGAAGGACCACGCTCACCCATCGCGCGGGCCACCTCTTCGAGGGCCGCCACGCGGTTCTCGACGTTCGGGTGGGTCGAGAACAGATTGTCCATGCGCGCGCCGGACAGCGGGTTGACGATGAAGAGGTGAGCGGAGGCGGGATTCCGCTCGGCCTCGATATTGGGAATGCGGTGCGCGGCGGTCGCGATCTTCTGCAAGGCGGACGCGAGCGCCATAGGCTCGCGGCTGATCTCGGCGCCGGCGCGGTCGGCCGCGTATTCGCGCGTGCGGCTGATCGCCATCTGCACGAGGCCGGCGGCGAGCGGCCCGAGGATCAGGAGGAGGAGGGTGCCGACAAAGCCGATATTGCCGCTGTCATTGCTCCTTCCGCCGAAGAAGAAGCCGAAATTGGCGAGCATCGAGATCGCGCCGGCGATCGTCGCGGTCATTGTCATCAGCAGCGTGTCGCGGTTCTTGACGTGGCCGAGCTCATGCGCGACGACGCCGGCAAGCTCGTCCTCATTGACCGTGTTCAACAGGCCGGTCGTGACCGCGACGGCCGCGTTCTGCGGGTTGCGCCCCGTGGCAAACGCGTTCGGCTGCGGGTTCTCCATGATGAAGACACGCGGCATGGGCAGCGCGGCATTGGCGGCAAGCCGAGCCACCAGCGCATAAAGCTCCGGCGCCGAGCGCGAATCCACCTCGCGCGCGCCGTACATGCGAAGCACCATCTTGTCGGAGTTCCAATAGGCGAACAGGTTCATCGCGCCGGCGACGCCAAGCGCGACCAACATGCCGCCCTGGCCGCCGATCAGGAAGCCGATCCCCATGAACAGCGCCGTCAGCGCCGCAAGAAGAATGGCGGTGCGGAAGTAACTCATCGGACCTTTAAGCCTCCGTGGGCGAGGGGCTGAAAACCGTCGCCCGCCCTGTTATGTGGGGGCCCTTGGCGGCGCAACAAGCCTTGGCTTTTCAAGGTTTTCGGCCGCGCGAACTCCTTTCCTCCGCAATTACCTTAACGGTTCGCTAACGGCTCCCCCGGCATGCTTCCCCCGAAGCAGCCTCGGGGGTCTTTCGCATGTCGGCCACGCCTCATGTCAGCCTTGCCAGGTTTCCCTATCGCCCGCTCCCTTCGGGGATCGCGCTGACGGCGAAACAGAAGCGCCTCATTCGCGAGAGCTTCCTTGCGCTCGAGCCCGCGTATGACCTTGTCGGCCAGCTCTTCATGCGCAAGCTTTACCGGCTCGATGCCTCGTTCCGCGACCGGTTTGCGGGCTCGGCCGAAGCGCAAAGCCGCAAATTCATGGCTGGCCTCAAGCTCGGCATCATCGCGCTCAACTACGAGGACGGCCTCACCCCCGTCATCAGGTTGGTCGGCGTCCGCAACCGGCGCGCCGGCATCAAGGTCCGCCACTACCGCATCATGGCCAAGGCCATGCTGTGGACGCTCGAGCAGTCGCTCGAGAAGCGCTTCACGCGCGAGACCAAGGAGGCCTGGTCGAGCTTTCTCACCCAGGTCACTCGCATCTTAAGCGGGAGCGATGCGGCGCTCTTGCGGGCCGTCAGCTAAGCCGATTTCCGATTCTGCCGCTGCTCGATCAGGTCGGCGACCACTGAGGGGTCAGCGAGCGTCGAGGTATCGCCGAGATTTGAGAAATCGTCCTCGGCGATCTTGCGCAAGATGCGGCGCATGATCTTGCCCGAGCGCGTCTTCGGCAGGCCGGGCGCGAACTGGATCAGGTCGGGCGAGGCGATCGGCCCGATCTCCTTGCGCACCCAGTCGCGAAGCTCGGTTTTGAGCTGATCGGACGGGCCCTGGTCCGCCATCAGCGTCACGTAGCAATAGATGCCCTGGCCCTTGACGTCGTGCGGGTAGCCGACGACGGCGGCCTCCGACACTTTGGGATGAGCGACGAGCGCGGATTCGACCTCCGCCGTTCCCATCCGGTGCCCCGCGACGTTGATGACGTCGTCGACGCGGCCGGTGATCCAGTAATAGCCGTCATCATCGCGCCGGCATCCGTCGCCGGTGAAATACTTGCCCTTGTAGGTGGCGAAGTAGGTGTCGATGAAACGCTTGTGGTCACCGTAGACCGTGCGCGCGATGCCGGGCCACGCGTCGAGAATGACGAGATTGCCCGACCCCTCGCCCTCGATCGCATTGCCGTCATTATCGACCAGCGCCGGCTGCACGCCGAAGAAGGGGAGCGTCGCCGAGCCGGGCTTGAGCTTGGTCGCGCCGGGCAGGGGCGTGATGAGAATGCCGCCGGTCTCGGTCTGCCACCAGGTATCGATGATCGGGCAGCGCCCGTCGCCGACCACGTGGTAATACCACTCCCAGGCTTCGGGATTGATCGGTTCGCCCACGCTGCCGAGAAGCTTGAGCGACTTCCGGCTCGTGCGCTTCACGAAATCGTCGCCGACGCCCATCAACGCCCTGATCGCCGTCGGCGCGGTATAGAAAATATCGACCTTGTGCTTGTCCACCACCTGCCAGAAGCGCGAGGCGTCGGGATAGTTGGGCACGCCTTCGAACATGAGCGTGGTCGCGCCGTTGGCGAGCGGTCCGTAGACGATATAGGAGTGGCCCGTAACCCAGCCCACGTCGGCCGTGCACCAATAGACGTCGCCGTCGTGATAGTCGAACACGTATTGATGCGTCATCGCGGCGAACACGAGATAGCCTCCGGTCGTGTGTAGCACGCCTTTCGGCTGTCCCGTCGAGCCTGACGTGTAGAGAATAAACAGCGGATCCTCGGCGTTCATCTCTTCCGGCGGACAGTCGTCGCCGACTTTGGCCAATTCCTCGTCGAGCATGAGATCGCGGCCTTGCGTCCACGGCACCTTGGCACCGGTGCGCTTGACGACGAGAACCTTGTCGATTCCGCCGACTTTCTTGATAGCCTCGTCGGCGTTGACCTTGAGCGGGACCTTTCGTCCGCCGCGCAAGCCCTCATCCGCCGTGATGAGGAACCGCGACTTGCAATCGGCGATGCGGCCGGCGAGCGAATCCGGTGAGAAGCCTCCGAACACGACCGAATGAATGGCGCCGATGCGCGCGCAAGCGAGCATGGCGTAAGCGGCTTCCGGAAGCATGGGCAGGTAGATCGTGACGCGGTCGCCGCGCTTGACGCCGTTCGCTTTCAGCACGTTGGCGAGGCGGCAGACTTGCCCATGCAGCTCGCGATAGCTGATGTGGCGCCCCTCCTGCGCGGGATCGTCCGGCTCCCAGATGATGGCGACCTGCTTGCCGCGCTTCTTCAGGTGGCGGTCGATGCAGTTGGCGGCGACGTTGAGGGTTCCGTCCTCGAACCATCGGATCGAGACGTCGGGATAGGCAAAGGAGGTATCCTTGACGCGCGTGTAGGGCTTGATCCAGTCGAGGCGCTTGCCTTCCTTGCCCCAAAACTTGTCCGGCTTCTCGACGCTTCTGCGGTAGAGCTTCTCGTATTCGTCCTTGTCGATGAATGCGCGCTTTTTCCACTCCTTGGGAACCTTCACCGTCTCGACCTTGTACGCCTTGTGCTCGGACATTCACTCGCTCCCGACGCCAACTGTATTGATTGAAGCCTGGCTCCGCTTGCCTTGTCGCTAGACGCCGAATGCGCCAATCACGGCGCCCTGGATCAGCAGCACCGCAAGCCAATAGCCGCCGTCGATCAAGGTCAGCATCGGCTTCGCGCCGCCGAAGGCATGGTTGACGCCCATCGTGGTGATGACAAAGCCGAGCCAGACGAAGAAGCCGCTGATGACGCCGCCGCGCACCGTGATATCGCCGATATGCGCCATCAGTCCCGCGAGCATCAGCGCCATGACGAACAGGGCGACGATGGCGGTGGCGAAGAGCAGAATCTGCGCGCTACTTTGCGGCCGGTCGGCCTCGGTCTTCCCGACGGCGCGCATCCAAGGTTTTGCCAGAACCGTGTACCAGACCGTTCCGAGGCCAAAGCCGGCCAGCGTGGCGATGATGACGGCGAGATAATTCACGCCTGCGAACGACATGGTCACCCCCTCCCAGGTTCAAAGCCTTCCGACCGACTTTACCTTAAGGGGGCTTTTTCGGCACTAAGCGCGCGGGGGGTCTTTGACACCGCCCATGGCGCAGACTTTCTTCCATTCGACGCTTGCGACCGGCTGCACCGACAGGCGCGAATTTCGTACCAGGACCATGGACTTAAGGGAGGGTTCGGCCTTGATCTCCGCGAGCGTCACGGGCCGGGCGAAGTCCTTCACCGCGGCCACGTCCACGCATTGCCAAACGCCCGTGCGGTCGGTCGAATCGGGGTGAGCTTCTGCGACGACTTTGACGATGCCGACCACGCTTTTCTCTTCGCCGGAATGGTAGAAGAAAGCGAGATCGCCGCGCTGCATCGTCTGCATGTTCTTGCGCGCCTGGAAATTGCGCACGCCGTCCCACTCGGCGCCCTTGCGCCCTGCTTTCTTCTGCTGGTCCCACGACCAGGTGTGCGGTTCGGATTTGAGCAGCCAATAGGCCATGGGTCCGAGCGGGCTTTAAGCTCACGCCTCCTTCTTGGATTTGTTGACGACGCAAAGCCACGGCCTGATATCGACGCTTGAGAAAATCCCGAGCTTGAAGAAGGGATCGTTGGCGGAAATCTCTTTCGCCGCTTCGAGCGACGCCGCCTCGACCACGATCAAGCTGCCATTCATGGTTTGGCCGTCGGGCTCGGTGAAAGGACCGGCAAAGACGAGCGCGTCGCCGAGGCTCTTCAAATAGGCGAGATGCGCCGGGCGGTTCTCCTTGCGCGCGGCAAGGCTTCCGGGTTTGTCGGTGCAGATCAGCGCGTAAAACATCGAGCCTCTCGCCTTTAAGGCTAATGCGCGGCCGATTTTCTGTCCATCATTCTGCCTCGGCTCTGAGCGGCCGGGCGAGCAGCGCCCCAATCGCGGCATCGACCGTGGCGCGTCCCGAGATCACCGCGTGCACGGCTTGAGCGATCGGCATGTCGATGCGATGCGCCGCAGCCATCGCCACGAGGGCGCTCGCGGTGTAGACGCCCTCGGTGACGCCGAGCCGCTGGCCGAGTACGTCATCGAAGCTCTCGCCTTTGCCGAGCGCGAGCCCGAGCGACATGTTGCGCGATTGCGCGCTGCCGCAAGTGAGCACGAGATCGCCGAGACCCGAGAGACCGGCAAGCGTTTCGAGGCGCGCGCCGAGCGCCGTTCCCAATCGCGCCATCTCGGCGAAGCCGCGCGTCACGAGCGCCGCGTGGGCGCTCGCGCCGAGCTTCTTTCCGGCGACGATGCCGGCGGCGATGGCGTAGACATTCTTCACCGCGCCCCCGATCTCGGCGCCGAGGAGGTCGTCGCTCCAATAGCAGCGGAAGGGCGCGTGACTGAGCGCGTAGGAGAGCGCGCGCCCGAGCGCTTCCTCGGCGGTCGCGAGCGTCACGGCCGCGGGCAATCCGCGCGCGACCTCGGCGGCGAAACTCGGCCCCGACAGCACGGCGATCTTGGCCTCGGGCGCGGTCTCGGCCACGACTTGCGAGATGAGCTTGCCCGTCTTCTGCTCGATGCCTTTCGAGCACATCACGAGCGGTTGCTGGCGCTTTAGATGCGGCGCGAGCTCGCCCGCAACCGCGCGCGCATGTTGGGCTGGCGTCGCCAGCAGGAGAAAGTCGCGGTCGGCGACTTCGCTCAAGCGGCCGGTGGCGCGGATCGCGGGATCGAGGCGGACGCCGGGGAGATAGGCCTCGTTGCGATGGTTCTTGGTAAGATCGGCGAGCGTTTCCGGCTCATAGGCCCAGATCGCAACGTCGCGGCCGGCGCGTTTCGCCGTGACGGCAAGAGCCGTGCCCCACGCGCCCGCGCCAACGATGCCGACTGATTGAAGCGCCATGACCGAAAGACCTCGCCGCCTTCCTATGCCAGTTTTGCGCGACGGGCGAAACCGGCGTGGCTCAAGCCTTGACCCCTGCGCCTATGGCCGGGGGCGCGTCGGGGTCGAGCGGCCAGCGGGCGCGAACGGGGGCCGCGAGATCGTCGGCAAGGCCGTGCGCGAGCCGCATGGCGCCGGTCCAGGCGATCATGACGGCATTGTCCGAGCAGAGTTCGGGCGGCGGCACGACGAGGCGGAAACCGCGCGCGGCCGCTAGCGTTTCGAGCGCCGCCTTCAGTCTCTGATTGGCGGCGACGCCGCCGGCGACCACGAGCGCCTTCTGCGCCTTGGCACCGAGCCGCTCCTGGTAGAGATCGATCGCGCGCGAGGTCCTGTCTCTGACGATGTCGGCAACCGCCTCCTGGAAGCTCGCGCAGAGATCGGCGATGTCTTGGCTCGTGAGCGGCGCTCGCGCCAGCGCCGCGTGCCTGAGCGCGGTCTTCAGTCCGGCGAGAGAGAAATGCGCCTCCTCGCGTCCCGCCATCGGCCGGGGGAGAGGGACGCGTGGCTGTCCCTTCGCCGCTTCACGCTCGACCTCGGGTCCTCCGGGATAGGGCAGGCCCAAGAGTTTGGCAGCCTTGTCGAACGCTTCGCCCAGCGCATCGTCGAGCGTCGTGCCGAGGCGCTCGTAGTCGCCGACGCCCTTGACGATGAGAAGCTGGGTGTGTCCGCCCGAAACGAGCAGGAGCAGATAGGGAAAGTCGAGCCCATCGGTGAGCCCGGCGGTGAGCGCGTGCGCCTCGAGATGATTGACCGCGATGAAGGGGCGCCCAAGGCCGAGCGCGACCGCCTTCCCGGTCGTCACCCCGACGATGAGACCGCCGATGAGGCCGGGCCCGGCCGCAGCCGCCACCGCGTCGACCGCGCCGAAGTCGAGTCCGGCTTCGTTAAGCGCCTGGCGGATCGCCGCATCGAGAAGCTCGACATGGGCGCGCGCGGCAATCTCGGGCACCACCCCGCCATAGGCGGCGTGGAGGTCGAGCTGCGAGCGCACCACGCTCGACAGGATCTCGCCCCGTCCGCTTGGGTCCCGGCGGACGAGAGCTGCGGCGGTCTCGTCGCAGCTCGTCTCGATCCCGAGCACGGTCAGCGAGGCGTCCTTGGTGGCGGCGTCCATGGGCGCTTTCTATAGCCTTGAAGCGCCTCGATTGAAGGGGAAGAAGAAAGGGGTCATTAAAAAGCCGAAAACGCCGCTTCGGCGTCGAGGCGATCGAAGGAGTCCCGACCCTGTCCGCCCGTCCCCTCCTGATCGGCACCCGCGGCAGTCCGCTTGCGCTCTGGCAGGCGCGGCATGTCGAAGCGCGCCTCCGCGCCGCCCACGGCCTCGCCGAGGACGCGATCGCGCTCGAGGTTATCACCACGTCGGGCGACCGCATCAGCGACAAGCCCTTGCGCGACTTCGGCGGCAAGGGGCTGTTCACCAAGGAGATCGACGAGGCGCTCCTCGCGGGCGTTGTCGATCTCGCCGTGCACTCGATCAAGGACTTGCCGTCGCGTCTTCCCGAAGGCCTCATCATCGCGGCTGTGCTGCCCCGCGCCGATGTCCGTGATGCCTTCATCAGCGCGAAGGCGGAATCGCTTGCCGCGCTGCCGCCGGGCGCCGTCATCGGCACGTCGTCACTGCGCCGTGCCGCGCAGTTGCGCCGCCGCCGGCCCGATCTTCGCGTGGTCGATTTCCGCGGCAATGTCGAAACGCGGCTCAGGAAGCTAGGCGAGGGCCGCGCCGACGCGACCCTGCTCGCGCTCGCAGGGCTCGAACGGCTTGGGCTCGCCGCCCACGCAACCGCGATCTTTTCGACCGACGAGATGCTCCCCGCTGTCGGCCAAGGCGCGATCGGCGTGACCTGCCGCAGCGACGACCACGCGACGCGCGCGCGTCTTGACGCACTCAACGATTTGGCCTCGGCGACGGCGATCGCTTGCGAGCGCGCCTTCCTTGCGCGTCTCGACGGCTCGTGCAAGACGCCGATCGCGGGCTACGCGGAGATCGAGAAGGGCCGCTTGCGCTTCCGCGGCTTGATCCTCACGCCGGACGGCAGCGAATGGTTCGAAACCGAGCTGATCGGCGGCGCCGACCGCGCCGAAAGCATCGGCACGGAGGCGGGCGGCGACTTGCTTGAGCGCGCAGGCCCCGACTTCATCGCTGGGCTCGGCTGATGCGTGTCCTCATCACCAGGCCCGAACCGGCCGCGGCCTCCGAGGCCGAGCTCATCGCCGCGCGCGGTCACCAACCCGTGCTTGCGCCTCTGCTCGAAATCGAATTCTGCAAGGCGTCGCTCCCGCTTGCCGGAGCGCAAGGCGTGGTCGTGACGAGCCGCAATGCGCTCCGCGCGCTCGCCGCGCATCCCGATCTTGGCGCGGCGCTGAGGCTCCCGCTCTACGCCGTTGGCGACGCGACGGCCGAGGCCGCGTTGGAGCTTGGCTTTGCCGAAGTTACGGCCGGTCCCGGGACGGCGGCGGAACTCGCCGCGCTCATCGTGCGCGAGATCGCGCCGGAGGCGGGCCCTCTCGTCCACCTTGCCGGCGAGACGCTCGCTTTCGATCTTGAGGCGGCGCTCGGCGCGCACGGATTCACCGTGAGGAAAGCCGTGCTCTACCGGGCGGTTGCGGCCAAAGCGCTTCCCCCCGAGGCGGTTGCCCTGATAGCCAGCGGCCGGCCCACGAGGGTCGTGCTCATGTCGCCCCGCACCGCGCAGACCTTTGCCGCCTTGATCGCCAAGCATGGCCTGGTAACGCAAGCCAAGAGTCTCGTTTGCTATTGCCTGTCCGAAGCGGTAGCAGAAGCGGTGGCGCCGCTTGGCTGCGAAATCCGCGTGGCGGCGCGCCCGCGCGAGGAAGATATCCTTGCGCTCCTGGACGCCGAGACGGCATCCTGACGGTTTCCGAATCCCGCGAAGGGCAGGGTAAGGCGTAATGGCAGATCCTTTCGGCGACAGGGACCAGGCGAGCAAGCGCCCGGCGCGGACCATCGAGGGCACCGCGACCGAAGTCGTGGCCGAGCCCGCCGAAGGCGATGCAAGCGCGGCCGCGACCGAAGCCAAGGGGGAAGAGCGGGCCGGCAGCGAAGAGCCAGCGCACGGCGCGGAACCGCCGCGGACGAGGATCGCCGCGGCCAAGAGTTTCATGTCGCATCTTGTTGCGGGCCTCATCGGCGGCCTGATCGGTGTCATCGCTGCCGCCTTGTCATCGGGCGGGACGTCGCCAGAGGTCGCTTCGCTCGAACAGCGGATCGCCAAGCTCGAGGGCGCGCCGCGCTCCGCGCCCGATACGAGACCGGTCGCCGCGATGGAGGGCCGGATCGCGGCGCTCGAAGACAGCGAGAAAGCAAACGCATCAAAGTTGTCGCAGCTTTCCGATCGCGTGGCGGAGCTCGATACCTCGATCGAGGCGCTTGGGAAGACCGCCAAGGAAGGCGGCTCCGTGGCTGACGCCGCCGCCATCGCCGGCATGGAGAAAGCGATCGCCGAGCTCAGGGCCAAGCTCAGCGCCCTTGCCGAGGCTGAGTTTACCAAGGGCGACGCCACCGTCTCCCAGCCCGAGCTTGCCACGCTCATCGAGCGGCTCAACAAGCTCGAAGCTGTGCTGCCCGAGCTTGCCGGCACGATCGACAAAGAGGCGACGGGCGCCAAATCCGCGGCGCTTGCCATCGCCTTTGCCAATTTGCGCGCGGCCGTCAGCGACGGACGCCCGTACGCCGCCGAGCTCGATACGATCACGGCGCTCGCGCCCGCGCTCGGCGATCTCGGGGTCCTTCCCGCCTACGCCGAAAAGGGCATCCCGACCGTGCCCGAGCTTGCCCGCGCATTTGCTGAAACGAGCGACGAGGCCCTTGCCGCGCCTGCGGCCCCCGCCGATGCGTCTGTGGTGGACAGCCTGATCGCGAGCGCGGAATCCCTCGTGACGATCAGGCGCATCGACGAGGGGCCCGCGGGCGAGGGGGCGGCGGCCACGCTTACGCGCGCGCAGAAGGCGCTCGAGCACGACGATCTCGCCGTTGCCGTGAAAGAGGTCGAGACGCTTCAAGGGAAGCCGCGCGAGGCCTTCGCGTCATGGCTCGGCGAGGCGCGCGCCCGCCTTGCGGCCGGCGAGGCGCTGACGCGGCTCGAAGGAGCGCTGCTCATCTCTTTGAGCGGCGACGCCGAAACGACTGAGCCGTAACAGCATGACCCGCATTCTCATCTTCACGCTCATCGTCCTCGCCGCTGCGGCCGGTCTCGCCTGGCTTGCCGATCGTCCCGGCGCTGTGACGATCACGTGGCTCGGCTATCAGATCGAAACCACCGCCTTTGTCGCGACCGTCGCCGTCGGCCTTCTGGTGGTCGCTTTGATTCTGCTCTGGGCGCTGTTGCGCTATCTCTTCACGCGCCCCGCCGCCATCGCCGCCCATGTCAGGGAGCGGCGGCAGCAGCAGGGCTATGACGCGCTCTCGCGCGGGCTCCTTGCCATCGGAGTCGGCGACCGGGCCCAGGCCCAGCGCTATGCCGGCATCGCCGGGCGCAACCTGCCGCGCGATCCGCTGACCGCCCTACTCAGGGCGCAGGCGGCTCAGCTCAAAGGCGACAGGGCCGCCGCGCGCCGCGCCTTCGAAACCATGCTCGATCGGCCCGAAACCGAGCTGCTCGGGCTTCGCGGCCTCTTTCTCGAAGCGAAGCGCGGCGAGGACAACGACGCCGCCCGGGCGCTCGCCGAGCAGGCCGTGAAGCGCGATCCGAAACTTGGCTGGGGTGTCACCGCGCTGTTCGACATGCAGGCCCGGGCCGGCGACTACGACGGCGCGCTGAACACACTCGCCATTGCCCGCGACAATGGCCACATCGAGCCGAGTGTCGCGCTCCGCCGCCGCGCAATTCTTTTGACGGCGGAAGCGCGCGACGCGGAAAGCGCCGATCCCGACAAGGCGCTTAGACTTGCGAACGAAGCGCTCCGGCTTGCGCCCTCTCTGGTTCCGGCCGCCGAAATCGCCGGCCGCGTGCTTGCTTCGAAGGGCGAGAGCAGGCCTGCCTCGCGCCTGATCGTGCGGACGTGGAAACTGTCGCCGCATCCGGATCTTGCTCTCGTCTACGCCTTCGCGCGGGCGGGAGACGCGCCCCGCGAGCGCCTGAAGCGCGTCAAATATCTCGCAAGCCTCACGCCGGGTGACATCGAAGGGCCGATCGCGGTCGCGAACGCCGCCATCAATGCTCATGAATGGGACGAGGCACGGGCTGCGCTCGCCCCCTATCTCGATGCCCGCCCGCCCGCGCGCGTCTGCACGCTGATGGCGCGGATCGAGGCGGGCGAGCTCGGCGACAAGGGACGGGAGCGCGAATGGCTCGCGCGCGCGCTCCGCGCCCCGCGCGATCGCGCCTGGATCGCCGACGGCTACATCTCCGACCGCTGGCTGCCGGTCTCGCCGGTCACCGGCGCGGTCGACGGCTTCGAGTGGAAGGCGCCGGTCGACGCCATCGGGCGCGGCGACGATACGCTCGTCATCGAGGAACGGCCGGCGCCGGCCGTCGTAGCGCCGCCGCCGCTCGTAGCACCCCCGGCCGAAGTCCCGGCGCGCGGCGAGGTGATCGATGTGAACAAGGAGAGAGAGGATCGGGCTGCGGCCAAGACGCCGCCCGCGCCGCCGCAGCCGCCGACGCGGCCGGAGCCGAAACCGAAGCCCGCGATCTTCGTGCCGGAGCGTCCGCCCGACGATCCCGGGGTGGCGCAAACCGAGACAGACGAGAGCCCGAATTCGCTCGAGCGCCTGCGCACGGCCCAATTCCGCTGACGAAATCGGGCGTGGGTGGCGCTTTGCTTGCGCGATCCCGATATTCCCGCTAATCACGGGCAGGGCTTGTGAGGGGCCGCAAACCGCGCGCCAAGCCGTATCCCATCAGCCGCTGTAGCTCAGGGGTAGAGCAGGGCTTTCGTAAAGCCAAGGTCGGGAGTTCAAATCTCTCCAGCGGCACCACCTCATCCGCCACGCGGCTTGCATGATCTCATTCAAGCGTAGAACCTGGCTCATGCTGGCGGCGATCGCTGCGGCCGCCCTCGTCGCGGGGGTATTTCACGCCTATCGCGTCGCGAGAGTTGGCTCAGGTGTCAGCGCCGAGCTCCTATGCGGCGGCGTGTTCGTGTCGGGCCGCGCGGCCGAAGACGTGAAAGCCGAAGACCTGACCGGTCCCGGCTACGAGCTGTTGCGCTTTTTCCAGGAAACGATCGACAGCGAGGCAAAGCGCGTGACCGCATCGGCCTATGGTTTTGCCCCGCAAACGGCGGTCTATCGCCAAGGGTTCGGCTGCACGTTGATCGATGGCGCGAGCGAGGCCGAATTGCGCAAGCAAGCGCAGGGCCTTGCCGTGAAGCCGTCTGCCGACGCCGAGGCGCTTTGGCCCGAGGGCGAGCGAGTCGATCTCGGCGCGGTCGCTGACGGAGTCGATCGAGCGGCGCTCGATACTGCCGTGGCCGCGAATTTCGCCGAGCCCGATCCCTCGCGTCCCCGCAATACCCGCGCGCTTGTCGTCGTGCATCGGGGCCGCATCGTCGCCGAGCGCTACGCGCCGGGTTTCGCTGCGGCGATGCCGCTCGTCGGCTGGTCCATGACCAAAGGCGCGCTGAACGCGCTCATTGGCATGCGGGTCAAGGACGGCAAGCTCGCAGTCGCCGACCGCGCGCTGATGCCGGAGTGGCGGGGCGAGGGCGATGAGCGCCGCGACATCACCCTCGACGATCTCTTGCGCATGTCGAGCGGCCTCGCTTTCGACGAGAGCTACGACGATCCTCTCGCCGACGTCACGGTGATGCTGTTCGCTCGCGGCGACATGGCGAAGTTCGCCGCGGACAAGCAACTGCTTCATCCGCCCAGCACGCATTGGTCCTATGCGAGCGGCACCTCGAACATCGTCGCCGGGATCTTGCGCGCGACGTTTCCGAACGACGAAGACTATCTGCGTTACCCGCGCGAGCGCCTGTTCGCGCCGCTCGGCATGGGAAGTGCCGTAGTCGCGCCCGACGCCTCGGGTACGCTCGTCGGCTCGTCGCTGCTCTATGCCTCGGCGCGCGACTTCGCCCGTCTCGGGCTGCTCTACCTGCAAGACGGCGTGTGGCAGGGGACTAGGCTCTTGCCGGAAGGGTGGGTCGCATACAGCCTGACGCCGGCCAAGGATGCGCCTGAGCAAAGCTATGGCGCGCATATGTGGCTCAAGCTGCCGCAATCCGACGGATACGGCGAGCCGCCGATGCCGGACGATGCCTATTATTTCCTCGGCCACGACGAGCAGATCATCGCCATCGTGCCGTCGCGCGACCTCGTCATCGTCAGGCTCGGCCGCACGCTACAGAAGGGCGCCTGGGATCCCGCCAAGGAGCTTGCTCCGATTGTCAACGCCTTTCCCACGCGCTGATCGCCGCAGACCGCTCGCTGGAACGTGATGACACGCCGCTTGCCGGCCTTTGCTACAATCGCCGCCCGTCAAAGTTCCAATGAGGTGAGACCGCCATGTCTTTCGGAATGTACCAGGCCTCGGTTCCGGCCTTCGTCACCATGCTCAACAGCCTAAACGCCATCCTCGACAAAGCGGAGCGTTTCGCCGAAGAGCGCAAGATCGCGCCCGAGGTATTGCTGAATTGGCGGCTTGCGCCCGACATGTTTCCGCTGACGCGGCAGGTTCAGATCGCAAGCGACATGGCCAAAGGCGCGGCCGCGCGGCTCGCGGGCCGCGACGTCCCCAAATATGCCGACGACGAAACAAGCTTCGGCGAGCTCAAGGCCCGCGTCGCCAAGACGGTGAAATTCATCGAAAGCGTCGCGTCCAAGGATTTCGACGGCTCGGAGGACCGCGACATCGCCCTCACTGTCGGCGGGCAGGAGATGCGCTTCAAGGGCGCGCCCTATCTCACGCATTTCGTCTTGCCGAATCTCTATTTCCACGCCACCGCGGCCTACGCCATCCTCAGGCGCTGCGGGCTCGAAATCGGCAAACGCGATTTCCTCGGCGGGGTCTGACGGCGGGGCGGCGTGATCAGGCCGTGTTGCTGGTGCTCCACCATCCGCGCGTGAGCAGCGCCATGGCGAGCCCGGCGACGAAGCCGCCGATATGCGCCATATAGGCGATGCCGCCCACGTCGCCTCTTTGGTCGCTCATGGTGAAGCCGCTGATGATCTGGAACAGGATCCACAGCCCGAGCACGGCGAAGGCGGGCATAGCGACGATTTGCCGGCCGAGCAGCACGTTCACGCGCGATTGCGGAAACATGAGGAGATAGGCGCCGAGCACGCCGGCGATCGCGCCGGAGGCGCCGACATTGGGAATAGCCGAATTGGAGCTGACGTAATACTGCGCGAAGGTCGCGGCGAGGCCGGCGAGCAAATAGAAGATCAAGAATTTCACGTGCCCGATCCGGTCTTCGACATTGTCGCCGAAGATCCATAGAAACAGCATGTTGCCGAACAGGTGCATCCAGCCGCCATGCATGAACATCGCCGTGAAGATGGTCACCGCATCGGCGCCGGGCTCACCCGAAAACCTGGCCGGGATGAAAGCCCAGTCGGTAATGAATTTCTCGCCCTGCGAAAGCTCGAGCAGGAACACCAGCACGTTGAGGACAACGAGCGCGGTTGTTACGTAGGGGAACGTGCGCCGTTGCGAATTGTCGTCGCCGACCGGAAACATGGAAGCCCTGAGCGAGCAAGGACGCGAGGATCATAGCCGAGGCCGGGAGGTCCGCAAGCGCGAGCGGGGATTTGAGGCAACGCTCGCCAAAAGAATGGTACTGCGGCACCGATGGGGATGGTCGCGGCCCGCCTCAGCGACTACCTTCAAAGGCGCTACGAGGGGTTGTTTTCGCGATGAACGGACGAGCCTTGGCGGCGGCCGCCGCCACTGCTTTTCAGGCCTTTTTGCTCACCGCTTCGCTTGCGGGCGGCGCCTGCGCCGTGGACCGCGCGGCAGCGGCCGAGACCCCGGCTCAGCCCGCGTTTCCGGCGCCCGGCGACACCGATCAGGCCGCGCCTGGCCCAGTCGGGGTGCCCGGCGGCGACGACGACGTTCAGATCGCTCCCGCATCCCCTCCCGCGGGCGAAACTGAGATCGGCCCGGCCGCGGCGCCCCCCGGCGAGACCGGCCGCGATCCGGCCGACGCGACCCCCGCCATCGCCGCGCCGGATGTTCCGGCCCATCCCGTCGTCGCGGCGATCCGGTTGAAGCTGCAGGACCCCGCTTTGCGGGCAGGTGCCAATCCCGACGATCTTGCGGCCCTCGAGGCCTATTTCGGCGCGCTTTCGGGCCCGCCGGCCTGGATCACCGGCATGGGCTTCTCCGCCAAGGCGCAAGGGCTCATCGCCGAGATCGAGAAGGCGGGCGATTGGGGCCTCGACCCCGGCGCGTTCGACATTCCCGCCGCTTCGGAATTGCCCGCGACCGCCGAAGCGCAAGCCGTCGCCGAACTCAAGCTTGCTCTTGCCGCTCTCAAATATGCGCGCTTCGCCCGCGGCGGCCGCCTTTCGCCCGCGCGCATCAGCACGCTGTTCGACCAGAGGCCGGAGCTGCGCGATCCGAATACCGTCCTCGTTGAGCTCGCCCAAGCGTCCGATCCGGGCCTCAATTTGCGCGCGCTCCATCCCAAGAACGAACAGTTCGAGGGCCTCCGCCAAGCGCTCGTCAAGGCCATCGCCAAAGCCAAGGCGCGCGGCAGCAAGCCCGAACGCGACCCCGCCGTTCAGCGCCTGATCGTCAACATGGAGCGCTGGCGCTGGATGCCGTCTCATCTCGGCGCCTATTACGTCTGGAACAACATTCCCGCCTTCACCACCAGGGTGGTGAAAGACGGCAAGTCGATCTATGTCGAGAAGAGCATCGTCGGCCAGGTGAAATACGCAACGCCGATCTTCTCGGCGCATATGAGCTCGATCGTGTTCAATCCGGACTGGACCGTGCCCGAGACGATCATGATCGAAGACCTTCAGCCCCGCTTGCGCCAGCGCGCGCCGAACGGAGGGCCCGACCTCTCGGTCCTTCGAAACAACCAGCTTTCGGTCAGCCTTCAGGGGCGCGCGATCGATCCCGCTTCCGTCGATTGGAACCGCGCCAACATTCGGAGCTACACCTTCACGCAAGAGCCGGGACCGACCAACGTGTTGGGCGTTCTGAAATTCAATTTTCCGAACCGTCACGCCATCTACATGCACGACACGATGCAGCCGGAGCTGTTCCGTCAGAACGTCCGTACGCTGAGTCACGGCTGCATCCGCGTGAATCAGCCGGACCGGCTCGCGACCCTCCTGCTCGCCGCGGACAAAGGCTGGTCGGCGGCGCGCGTCAAGGACCTCATCGCCAGGGGCAGGAACAGCGCGGTCCCGCTCAACCGCTCGGTGCCGGTGCATCTCACCTATTTCACCGTCGCCTTCGACGGCGTCGGCCAGATGCGGACCTATAGCGATGTCTATGGGCTCGACAAGAAGATGGCGGCTTCCTTGTTCGGCAAGGCCGAGCTGATTGCGGTGGAAGCCGCGCCCGCGCCGAAAAAGCCGCAGAGACGCAATGCCGCCAATATCGGCGTCGGCCGTCCCAACGCGATCCCGGGACTGTTCGGGAACTAGCCGCGAAACCGCTATGTTGCCGACGCCTGGCTCGCAGCGCTTTCGACGCCGGCAAGAATTGCGCGCGCAAGCGAGGTCAGCGACGGATCGCGCGCGCCCATCACCAAAACCAGGTCGCCGGCCCTGGCCTCGCCGGCGATGCGCCGGACCAGCCACTCCCGCGACGGGGCGAACTCGGCTGCGATCCCGCGCGCGCCGATCTCGGCGACGATATCGGCGGCGGAGAAATCGCGCGTCGCCGTTCCGCCGGCGTAAAATACTTCGAGCATCCACAATCGGTCGTCCGCCCCCAGCTCGCGCGCGAACGTCGTGACGAAGTCGCGCCGCAGGAACCGCGTCGGTCCGTAGCCGTGCGGCTGGTAGATGGCGAGCACGCGCTTCGCGCGCAACTTCGCGGTGCGGATCGCCGCCGTGATCTTGTCGGCATTGTGGGCGAAGTCGTCGATGATCTCGACGCCATGCGCCTTGCCCACGGTCTGAAAGCGCCGGCCGATGCCTGTGAAGGCGCGAAGCGGCGCCGCCATGTCCGCGAGCGGCACGCCGAGTGCGCTCGCCGTGGCGATCGCCGCCAACGCATTGACGACGTTATGCGCTCCCGGCACCGGAAGCTCGAACGCCACATCGCCGACGCGAAAGCGGCTTAGGTCGGGACCGAGCGCCACGTCCTCGCCGCGGATATCGGCGCGTTCGCTGAGGCCGAAGCGAAGCGCCCCGCCCGCGAACGCATCGAGATTTTCGGCATCGCCCACGACAAGCCCCTCGCGCGCCTTCGCCCGCAAGGTCGCGAACATCGCCGCGACGTCCTCGATCTCCTTGTGGTCGCGTTGCAGATTGAGAATGACCCCGATCGCGGGCGCGTAGCGGGTGAGGGTGCCGTCGCTTTCGTCGGCCTCGACGACGAGCACGTCCGAGTCCCCGGCAAACGCGTTGCCGGGGAGACCTTGCGCCTGAAGCTCAGGCAGATCGCCGCCGGTGATGACGGAGGGATCGCGCCCGGCGCCTTTCAGGATCGCGAACGCCATCGCCGTGACGGTGGACTTGCCGCTCGTGCCGGTGACCGCGATCGAGCGTCGCCGCGCCACGAAATGGGCGAGCAGTTCCGAGCGGTGGACGATGGGAATGCCGCGCTCTATCGCCGCGGCAAAATCGGGCACGGTTTCCTCGACCGCGGTGGAGACGACGAGCGCCGCGCAATCGGGGCCGAGCCCGCTGCCGTCTTGATTCACGACCGCGATGCCGAGACGTTCGAGCTGGTCGCGTAAAGCTTGCCGCTCGCCGCGATCGAAGGCCCTGTCGCTTCCGCTCGCCACGCCTCCGGTCATGACCTGGAACTGAGCGAGCGCGCTCATCCCGGCGCCGGCAAGCCCGGCATAGTGGAAACGCCCTTTGCCGGTCGGATCGGGAAAGACGCGGCGCTCGGGCGCCGCCACGTAGACATGGTCGCCTTCGCCGATCCGGTCGAACAACGCGGCTATGTCGCTGTTCGAAAGGCGCACGCAGCCATGCGACATGGGGCGGCCGAGCAAGTCTTCTTGGTTCGTGCCGTGGAGGTAGATGTAGCGCGCGAGCGAGTCGCAGCCCTCGCCCCGATTGACGCCATCTTCCAGTCCGTCGAGCGTGAGAATGCGCGTGAGAATGAGATCGTCGTCTCGCGCCTCGCCGCGCCACGTCTCGCCGGTCGGCTCGCGCGAGACGAAGACCGTTCCGGGGAGCGCATCTTGCCCGATCCTCTGGCTGATGCGATGCCAGCCCGGCGGCGTCCGGTAGGAGCCCGACTCGCCGCCGATGCCGGCGCGTGCGGTCGAGACCGGCCATGACGCTACGGCTTCGTCTCCTTCGATCAAGATCGCGCGCTGACGCTCGACATCGACGACGACGAGCCGGGCAGGAAGCGCCGCGGGCGCGCCGGGACGGGAGAGACCGCTTCGCGCAAGATCGAGAGCGCGCGCGGTGTGTTGCGTGGTGGGAGGCGTCACGGCGCGCACTCTGCCACAAGGCGAGCGCGCGCTGTTACTCAGAATTCGGTCACAAGGCGAGGGGAAGTCAGGGCCGGAAGGCAAAGCCTCCGGCCCCGGTCCTTGCTACCACCAACCCCGGTAATAGGGGCGATTCCAATATCCGTAGCGCCAGTACGGCCTGTAGCCGTAGCCGTAATACGGCCGGTAATACGGGTACGGACGCCAATGCCGGTAGGGGTAATAGCCGCCGTAGCGATAGCGGTAATAGCCGGCCTTCTCGAGCGGCGTCGCTTCGCTCGCGAGGCCGTTCGTCTTCAGAGTGGGGAGCGGCCCGGCCTGAGCCTGGCCCGCCCCGATGGCCGCGCCAACAACGATTGCCGCGGCGGCCGAAGCAACGCAATTGCGGCCGCCTCCTTTCTGCCCGGTTAGCGGCCCCTGGACCATAGCCTCGCGGCATCGAATTGGAAGCGAAGCGGCATTTCAGCTGACGCGCCGATTTCTCCATGCTCAGGGCCATGAGATTTCAGTCCGCCGTCAGAAGGAGAAGATTCAATGCTCAAACGCCTGATCTGCTCCATCCTGCTCGTCATCGCCGCCGCAGCATTCGTGCCGCTCGGAACGGCGCAAGCCGCCGATGACGGCATCGTCAAGTTCAAGAGTGCCTACTCCATGCCCGAGACCATCGCGCGCATGAAGAAGGACATCGCCGACAAGGGCATCAAGTTCTTCGACGAGATCGATCAAGCGAAGCTTGCCGCCGATGCCGGCATCACGCTTCTTCCCTCGACCCTCCTCCTCTTCGGCAATCCGCCGCTCGGCACGCTCTTCATCACCGCCGATCCCGATGCCGGTCTCGATTGGCCGGTGCGGGTGCTCGTGTATCAAGACGCTAAGGGCGACGTGTGGGTGGCCTACACCGATTTCGCCTGGATCAAAGCTCGCCACGGCATCGACAGCCGCGAAAAGGAATTCAACATGGCCACCGAGGTCATTACGTCCATCACCTCGACGGTGAAGGCGAAGTAACGCTCAAAGCCACGCGGCGGCAACGAGCAGGATCAGGATTTCACAGACCTGCTCGAAGGCGCCGAGCACGTCGCCGGTTTGGCCGCCGATATGCTTGAGGCTGAGCCAGGCCATGGCGACGCCCGCCCCTGCGAGCAACAGCAAGGTGACGAGCGTGCCGCCGAGCCCAAGGCAGAGCAACAGCAGCACGACGGCGATGCTGGCGGCGATGAGGGAGGTGTTCTGCGGCGGCAGCCCCGCATCGGCCGAGAGTCCGTCGCCGCGTGCGCTCGGCACGCGCCGCATGAAGACGAGCATCGCCGCGCGCGCCCCGGCATGGGCCGCGATCAGAGCGGCCGCGACCAGCGAAGCGTCGGCGATGCTCCCGATCGTGCTCGCGCGCAGCAGGAGCGAGAGCACGAGCGCCATCGCGCCATAAGTCCCGATCTGACTGTCGCGCATGATGTCAAGCGTGCGTTCGCGGCTTGCGTCCGCGCCGAAGCCGTCGGCGGTGTCGGCAAGGCCGTCCTCGTGCAGCGCGCCGGTGAGGAGGAGCGTTGCCGCGACGGCGAGCGTCGCGCCGACAAAGGGCGGGAGGCCAAAAGCCTGGGCGAGCCAATAGGCGATGGCGCCGAATAGGCCGATACCGGCGCCAATCACCGGAAAGGTCCAGCTCGCGCGGATCAGATCCTCGCCTGAAGGCGATGGCGCGCGCACCGGAAGCCGCGTCAAGAAGGCTAGGCCGGTCTTGAGCTCCGTGCTAAGGCCGCTCAGAGAGATATCGTTCGCCATTCTCATCCCCCCTTTTGGCGCCGCGCTGCTCGGGGCGGCTCGCTCGAACGCACGCTGCCGAGTGAGGCATTCTACGCCGAAATGACGCGCTTTGCCTCAATTGCCGACCTTCGCGCGGCCTGTCTCGATCTTCCCCGCGGTCATGCCGCCAAGGCGGCGGCGGTCGCTAGCCGCGAAAGCATGTTGACCAAGCCTCCGCGGAGCCTCGGCCGCCTCGAGGAGGTGGTCGAATGGCTCGGGCTTTGGCAGGGGCGCAATCCGCCCCGCCTCGACAAGGTCGAGATTCTCGTCTTCGCCGGCAATCACGGCGTGACGGCGCAAGGCGTCTCGGCCTACCCGGCCGAGGTCACGGCGCAGATGGTCCGGAACTTCGCCGCCGGAGGCGCCGCCATCAATCAGCTCGCGCGGGTCGCGGGAGCCGAGCTCCGCGTTGTCGCGCTCGACCTCGATCGTCCGACGGAAGATTTCACTTCAAGCCCGGCTATGGACGAGAGCGCGTTTCTCGCAGCGGTGTCGTCAGGTTATGACGCCGTCGCGCCGGACGCCGATCTCCTCGTCTTGGGCGAAATGGGCATCGGCAACACGACGGCCGCGTCCGCCATCGCCGCGGCTTTGTTCGGCGGGGGCGGTGCGCGCTTCGCCGGTCACGGTACCGGCATCGATGCGAGCGGGCTCGAACGCAAGCGCGATGCGATCGACCGCGCGCTCGCCCGGCATGGCGCGATCCTCGACGATCCTTTGCTCGTCGCCGCCGCGCTCGGCGGACGCGAGCTTGCCGCGCTCCTCGGTGCCGCGCTCGCCGCGCGCCACGTAAGGATTCCGGTGCTGCTCGACGGCTTCGTCTGCACCGCGGCGGTCGCGCCGCTCATGAAGCTCCGCGCCGATGCGCTCGACCATGCGCTTGCCGGGCACCTCTCGGCGGAGTCGGGCCACACGCTTCTGCTCGAAGAACTCGGCCTTTGCCCGCTGCTCGATCTCGGCATGCGGCTCGGCGAGGGCTCGGGCGCCGCCGTCGCCGTCCTCGTCCTGCGCGCGAGCCTCGCCTGCCACACCGGCATGGCGACTTTTGCCGAGGCGCAAGTGTCGGAGAAGGACGCTTAAGCCGTGGCGATGGCGTGAAAGAAGGCGCCGGTGACGTTCCCGCGCCGTCCGCCCGATGCGCCGAGCGTCCGCCCCTCGCCGTCGGCAAGCTCGAGCAAGGGCTCGTCGCTGCCTTCGCTCACCAATGCCGCATAGTGAAATTCGTGGCCGCGGAGCCGCGCACCCGCCGCGCCCAAGGGGCTTGCCCCGAGAAGCCTCCCCTCGCGATAGCCGAGATGAAGCTTCGGCCGGGCAAAGCTGGTCGAATGACCGAGCAGCCCGGCCATGCGGTGGCTCGCCCCGTCGCCATCGATGAGGCTTGTCCCGAGGACCATGTAGCCGCCGCACTCGCCGTGAACCGGCCGCGTCGCGGCGAAGCGCGCGAGGGTTGCGCGAAATCGCTCCGCTGCGGCGAGCCGCCCCGCGTGAAGCTCGGGGTAGCCCCCGGGCAGCCAGCAGCTGTCGCAATGCTCTGGCGGCGCCTCGTCGGCGAGCGGCGAGAAGGTCGCGATCTCCGCACCACTCTCGCGCCATCCGTCGAGCACATGCGGATAGACGAAGCTGAAGGCCGCGTCCGCTGCGAGCGCGATGCGCTGCCCCGGCGGTGCGATCGTGGGCGCCGGAGCCGGCGTCGCAAGCTCGGGTCGCGCCGCGAGCCGGCGGATCGCGTCGAGATCGAGATGGCGTGCGGCGATTTCGGCGAGCCGCGCGAGCCTCTGTGCGAGGTCGCCATGCTCGTTTGCCTGCACCAGACCGAGATGCCGCTCGGGCAGGACGAGGTCGGCGGTGCGCGGGATCGCGCCGAGGATGGGAATGCCGAGCGCGGCGATGGCGTCGGACACGAGTTTCACATGCCGCTCGCTGCCGGCGCGATTGAGCACGACGCCGCCGATCCGCACTTGGGGGTCGTGGGAGGCGAATCCGCGCACTAAGGCCGCCGCCGATTGCGACTGGCCCGCAACGTCGATGACGAGCACCACCGGCAGGCTGAGACGCGCGGCGAGATCCGCGGAGGCGCCGGTGCGGCGGGGCGCGCCCGGAATGCCGTCGAACAGGCCCATGCCGCCTTCGATGACGAGGAGATCGGCGCCGCTTCCGCCTCTTGCGAGAAGCGCATCGATCAGCTCAGGGCTCATGGCCCAGCTGTCGAGATTGAAGCTTTGCCGCCCCGTCGCCGCCTGATGAAAGGCGGGGTCGATATAGTCGGGTCCGGCCTTGGCCGCCTGGACCTTAAGCCCCTGCCGGCGGAGCGCGGCGAGGATTGCGAGCGTCACGGTCGTCTTGCCCGCGCCGGAGCGGGGGGCCGAAACAATGAGGCCGGGCGCGATCATGGGCTAAGCATCCGGCCGTGACGGAAACGCCGAGGCGCACTATAGCGGGGGGCATGGCCATGCCAGAACGCCCCCTCCGCTATGGTTGGACGACCGGGGCCTGCGCCGCGGCCGCCGCCAAGGCGGCTTACACGGCGCTTCTCACCGGCGCGTTTCCCGACCCCGTCGAGGTGACTTTGCCGCGCGGGCAACGCCCCGCCTTCGCCCTTGCCACCACCACGCTCGGAGAAGGCTCGGCCATCGCCGGCATCGTCAAGGACGCCGGCGACGATCCCGACGTTACCCACGGGGCGCTCGTCCTCGCCACGGTCCGCGCCGGCGCCCCCGGCAGCGGTATCACTTTCCGCGCGGGCGAGGGCGTCGGCACCGTGACGCTGCCCGGCCTTCCCGTTCCGCCGGGCGAGCCCGCCATCAATCCTGTCCCGCGCAAGATGCTGCGAGACGCGATCGGCGAGGTCGCTTCCGCGCACGGCGGAAGCGGCGATGTCGAAATCGAAATCGCGATTCCCGGCGGCGAAGCGCTCGCCGCCAAGACCATGAACCCGCGACTCGGCGTGGTGGGTGGATTGTCGATCCTCGGCACGACCGGCATCGTCGTGCCCTATTCCTGCTCGGCTTGGATCCATTCGATCTATAGCGGCATCGACGTCGCCCGCGCCGCTCGTCTCGACCATATCGCGGGCTCGACCGGCGCCGCCTCCGAACAAGCGGTCAAGGCCATGCACGATCTCCCCGAGACCGCGCTGATCGACATGGGCGATTTTGTCGGCGGCATGCTCAAATATGTGCGGACCCATCCCGTCGCCCGCGTCACCATCGCGGGCGGCGTCGGCAAGATGACGAAGCTCGCGCAAGGCCTGCTCGATCTCCATTCGCGGCGGGGTTCTGTCGATCTCGGCGTGCTCGCGGGTCTTGCCGCGAAGGCCGGCGGCTCGCGCGCGCTCAGCGAACGCATCCTCGCCGCCAACACCGCGGCCGAGGCCTTCGCCCAGGCTTCCGAAGAAGGCGTGGCGCTCGGCGATGAAGTCGCCCGCGCCGCGTGGGACACCGCCGCCGCCGTTGTCGCCGGCATCCCCGTCGAAGTCGAGATCGCGGTGTTCGACCGCGAAGGCCGGCTCGTGGGCCACGCGCCGTTCCGCGCCTCTCACACCGCACCTCCTCGGAAGCGGCGGCGATAGTCGGCGTCGTAGAGCGCGCTGTCGCGGAAATCTTCCGCCGCGAGCGCGCGGCCGACCAGGATCAGCGCCGTGCGCTCGATCGGCTCGGCGGCGAGTTTTGCCGCGATATCGCCGAGCGTGCCGCGCACGATCCGCTCGCTCGCGCGGCTCGCATCCCCCACGACCGCGACAGGACAATCCTCGCCGTAAGACGGCTTGAGCTGTTCCACGACATCACGGAGCGCATGGATCGCAAGATGGATCGCAAGCGTTGCGCCCGTCGCGGCGAAGGCCGTGAGCCGCTCGCCTTCGGGCATGGCCGAGGCGCGACCCGGCACGCGGGTGAGCACGACGCTTTGCGCGATCTCGGGAACGGTCAGTTCGCAGCCGATCGCGGCGGCGGCCGCGGCGAAGGCGGGAACGCCGGGCGTCAGCGTGTAGGGAATGCCGCGGCGCTTCAGCCTGCGGAGCTGCTCGGCAAGCGCGCTGAAAACCGACAGGTCACCCGATTGCAGGCGCGCCACGTCGAGGCCTTGGTCCTGCGCCGCCACGAACTCGGCCTCGATCTCGTCGAGCGAGAGCGGCGCCGTGTCGACGATGCGCGCACCCGCGGGGCAAAAGGCGAGAAGCTCGCGCGGCACGATCGAGCCGGCATAGAGGCAGACTCGGCAGCGCGCGATGAGATCGCGCCCGCGCAAGGTGATGAGGTCGGCGGCGCCCGGCCCCGCGCCAATGAAATGCACGGTCATGGCGTCCCCTCGGCGCTCGCGAGTGCGCAAGTAACGGGGCCGACCACGATCCGCGCCAGGATGAGCGTCGCCTCGGGGCCGCAAGCGGCGAGCGCGGCGGCCTCCGCCACGGAAGGCACGCCTGCGAGCGCGAGCACGCGGGCAGACCAGGTGGCGCCGCGGGCGCTCGCGATCTCAAGGTCTGCCGGCGTCACGAACACGAGCCGCACGCCGCGCGCGGCTGCGGCGTCCGCGATTCCCTTCTCCGCGCGCTTCCCCGTTGACGTTGCCATGAGATCGACCCTTGCCAGCGGACGTCCGGCACGTTCGAGCGCGGCGGCGATGGCGGCCTCGATCTCGGCGGCCTCCGCGCCTTTGCGGCAGCCGATGCCCGCCACGATCACGGCTTTACCCAGGTCCATTGCGTCACCGGCATGGCGGCGCGCCACCCGGTCTTGCTGCCGACCGGTTCCGCGCGCGCGATTTCGATGCGCGTAAGCGAGCCGCCGAGCGCGGCGTGGCGCGCGATCAGTTCTTTCTCCGTCGCGAGCGTCACGGCGTTGACCACGAGCCGCCCACGTGAACGAAGCGCCGCGATTGCCGCATCGAGCACGCCGCTCTCGCTCGCGCCGCCGCCGATGAAGACGACATCCGGCGTCGCGAGACCTGCGAGCGCGTCAGGCGCGCTTCCCTCGATCACTTCAAGGCCGGGGACGCCGAAGGCGGCGGCATTGTGCAAGATTCGGGCGGCGCGGTCGGCGCGCGCTTCAATGGCGATGGCGCGGAGCGAGGGGTCCGCCAGCATCCATTCGATCGCGACCGAGCCCGCGCCCGCGCCGATATCCCACAGCACTTCGCCCTTGAGCGGCGCGAGCGCGGCGAGCGTCACGGCGCGGATCTCGCGCTTGGTGATCTGGCCGTCATGCTCGAACAGAGCGTCGGCGAGTCCCGGCGTGTAGGCGATGATGCGGGCATCGCGCGCCGCGACGACTTCGATGGCGACGGTGTTGAGGTCCGAGATGCCGCCGAGATCGAAGCTTGCGGCGGTGATCTTGCGGATGCGTTCCCGCGCGCCGCCGAGCGCCTCGAGCACGGTGAGGTTTGATTCGCCGAATCCGGACTCGGTGAGGAGCCGCGCCAGCGCGGCCGGTCCCTCGCTGTCGGAGGTGAGGGCCAGCACGCGCGCTCCCGGATGGAGAACGGGGCGGACGCGGTCGAGCGCGCGCCCATGCACAGAGAGAAGCACGATATCGGGAAGCGCCCAGCCGAGCCGCGCCGCGGCGAGGCTGAAGGCGGATGGCGCGGGCACGACCAAGGTCTCCTCGGGCGGGACATGGCCCGCGAGCACCGATCCCACGCCGTAGTGGAACGGATCGCCCGAGGCGAGCACGCAGACCTGACGCCCGCGGCAAGCGAGGACCTCGTCGACCCCGCGCGCGAATGGACTTTGCCAGGGCTTGGCCTCGCCCCTGATGAGCGAGCCGGCGAGGCGTAAGTGGCGTTCGCCGCCGAACACGATATCGGCCGCCGCGATCAGGCCGCGCGCGGTCGCGCTTAAGCCCTCTACGCCGTCCTCGCCGACGCCGACGATGGACAGCCAGCGTGAAGGTGGGGCAGGCTCTGGCATGACAGGCTCAGCGCGTCCCATGAGAATCCTCATTCTTGGCGGCACCATCGAGGCGCGCGCGCTCGCTGAGGCGCTTGGCCCGCGCGCGGACTTCGCCGTGACGGTGTCGCTCGCCGGACGCACCGCCGAGCCGCTGCCGCAAGCCGCCCCGGTGAGACGCGGCGGCTTCGGCGGCGCCGAGGGGCTCGCCCTCTATCTCGCCGCGGAAAAAATCGATGTCCTGATCGACGCCACGCACCCTTACGCCGCGGCGATCTCCGCCAATGCGGCGCGCGCGGCCGCGAGCGCCGGCGTGAAGCTCATCGCTCTCAGGCGCCCCTCCTGGCGGAAGGTCGCGGGCGACGATTGGATCGAGGTGGAAAATGTCGAAGCGGCGGTTGCGGCACTCGGGCCGGCGCCGAAGCGCGTGTTCCTGGGGCTCGGCCGCAACGAGCTTCAACCCTTCGCCGCTGCCCCGCAACATTTCTACCTCATCCGCAGCGTCGATCCGGTCGATCCGCCCCTTGCGGTTCCCCATGCGGCCTACATCGTGGCGCGCGGGCCGTTCAGCGCGAGCGAGGACCGCGAGCTGCTTCAGCGCCACGCCATCGCGGCGATCGTCGCCAAGAATAGCGGCGGCGAAGCGACCTATGGCAAGATCGAAGCGGCGCGCGCGCTTCGCCTGCCGGTCATCATGCTGAAGCGTCCCGCGCTGCCGGAGGTCGCCTCGGTCGCGACGGTCGATGAGGTCCTTGCCGCGATCGGTCATGCCCTGACGCTCTCGACGGCGCGCGGGGTATAGACGAGCGGGCTCAAGCCCGGCCGTGCGATCACCCGCGTCTCGCGCGATCCAATGATGATGAGGCTCGCCATGTCGGCGGCAACGCCAGGCGCCGATGCCAGCGTCGCTATCAAGAGACTCTCGTCCGGCCTGCCGATGGCGCGGCCGAAGATGACGGGCGTATCCCCGGGAAGATGGCGCGCGAGCAGCGCGAAGGCCTTTCCGAGCTGCCATGGGCGCGCGCGTGAAACGGGATTATAGAGCGCGATGACGAAGCCCGCGTCGGCCGCCGCATCGAGGCGCCGCTCGATCAATTCCCAAGGCTTGAGATTGTCGGAGAGCGACAGCGCGCAGAAATCGTGTCCGAGCGGCGCGCCGGCGCGGCCTGCGACCGCGAGCATGGCGGTGATGCCGGGGACAATGGCGATATCGATCGCACGGAACGCTTCCGGACCGTGCTCGATTGCCTCGCACACCGAGGCCGCCATGGCGAACACGCCGGGATCGCCGCCCGAGACGATTGCCGCGTGCCCTCCCGCCGCCGCGTGGCGAAGCGCGGCTTCCGCGCGCGCGCCCTCCTCGCGATTGTCCGATGCATGCCGCGTCTGGCCGGGGCGCGGCGAAACGCGGTCGAGATAAGGGCCGTAGCCGAAGAGCGCGTCGGCCGCGGCAAGCGCGTCCTCGGCCTCGCGCGTGACATAGCGCTCGTCGCCCGGGCCGAGCCCGATGATGGCGAGATGCCCACTCAATTCCGCCCCTCCCAGCCCGGCACCAGAACCACGGCGAAATAGGGCGCGAAGGTGTCGAGCTTGTCGGCGAGCGGCATGATCGCGGCGTTGGTCATGGTGCCGCGCTCGACATAGATGGCGCGGTCGAGCCGGCCGGCGCGTTCGAGCGCGCGCCGCACCTTGGCGAGATGCCGGCCGATCTTCATCACGACCGCCGCGTCCGTGTCGGCAAGCCTGCGTTCGAGCTCGTATTCCGGGAGCGTGCCGGGAAGGACGGTGAACACGTCGTCGCCTTGCGCGATCGGCATGGCCGTTGCCGACCAGCAGCCCGACATGCCGGTGACGCCGGCGACGATCTCGGTCGGGTAGCGCGGGGCGAGCCGGATGTGGAGATGCATGTAGGAGCCGTAGAACAAGGGATCGCCCTCGGCGATAACGGCGACGATCTTGCCTGCGTCGAGACGCGCGGCGACCGCGGCGGCGGCACCGTCATAGAAGGCGCGGATCGCCTCGCGATAGGCGGCGTCGGCTCTCGGAATCTCGGTCGTCACCGGATAGAGCAGCGGCAGCTCCTCGACGCCGTCCGTGAAGTGGCAGGCGGCGATCGTCCGCGCGTTGCTCTCGTTCCCCGCCTTGGCGAAATGGGCGACGATGTCGGCCTGTTTCAAAGCCGCGATGGCGTTCAGCGTGACGAGCCCGGGATCGCCGGGGCCGACGCCGATGCCGATGAGACGGGCGCCGTTCCTCATAAGCCCTCCTTGGCGAGCGCGTTGACGGCGGCGGCGGTCATCGCGCTCCCGCCCATTCGCCCGCGCACGATGAGGTAAGGCACGCCGAGGCTGTTGGCGGCGAGCGCGGTCTTGGATTCGGCGGCGCCGACGAAGCCAACCGGAATGCCAAGGATGGCGGCCGGGCGCGGGCCGCCCGTTTCGAGCATTTCGAGCAGGCGGAACAGCGCCGTCGGCGCGTTACCGATGGCGACGAGCGCGCCTTCGAGCCGCTGCCCCCACAGCGCGAGCGCCGCCGCGGAGCGCGTGGTGCCGAGCTTCGCCGCAAGCTCGGGCACCGAAGGATCGCGCAGCGTGCACACGACCTCGTTGTTGGCGGGGAGCCGCGCGCGGGTGATGCCGTGCGCGACCATCGCCGCGTCGCAGAAGATCGGCGCGCCGCTCGTCAGCGCAGCGCGCGCGGCTTCGGTGAGGCCCGGGGCAAATTCGATCGACCGCGCCACATCGACCTGGCCGCAGGCATGGATCATGCGCACGGCGACCTCCGCTTCCGCCGGCGTGAAGCGCGAGAGGTCGGCCTCGGCGCGGATGATGGCGAAGGAGCGCTCATAGATCGCGGCGCCGTCGCGCAAGTAGTCGGGGGCATTAAGCATGGACGGCCTCGCGCGTCTTGCTGGCGATGCGGTCGAGCAGGGCGGCGAGATCGGCCGGATCGACGTAGTCCGCCGGCTCCTCGCGCGCCGAGCCGTCGCGAACGATGCCGCAGCCTTGCTCGCAGCCGACAATGGTGAAGGGCGCGGCCGTCGGATGTGCGCAACCCTTGGCGCAGCCCGAGACGTGCACGGCAATGCCATCGCCCGAGAGGGAGACATGGCGCGCGAGCTCGGCGGCGAGCGCGCGAGCCGCGATCAAGCCATGCGCGCATGAGGGCGCCCCCGGACAGGCGGCGATGCGGTGTCGGGGATCGGCGGCGTCGGTGATGAAGCCGAGGCGGTAGGCGGCAACCCGCATGGCCTCGGCCCCGCCCGCGCCGAGCGGTCCGAACAGAAGCGCGCGGTCCGGCGCCGGCCGCACCCAACTCGCGCCATTCTCCTTGGCGATGCGGGCAAGCGCGATGAGCGCGTCCGCATCTTCATGGCCGAAAGCGAGCCCGAGCCCGAGCGCGAAGGCATTTTCTTTGAGAGGATGCCGCCCGATCGTATGGCCGCGCGGGGTTTGCCGGAGCGCGGCGCCAGGCCACCTGGCGCGTGACGTCACGAGATCGCCGGCGCGCGCATCGGCTCCCCGCGCGGCGATGGCTTTGAGCAGCACAAGCACCTCATCGACAGCATCCTCCGTTGCGACCATGGCGATGGGCGCGGCCGTGACAGCATCGCCGGCGAGCGCGAGCTCGAGTCTCGGCCCCTTATCGCTCATGACCGTCCGCAGCCTGATATCGGCGGCAATCGCATCGAGATCGACGCTCCCGCCGCCATCGACGACGACCGAGACCTTGGGCGCGAGCGCAAGGCGAGCCTCGGCGATTGCGGCGCGAAGCTGCGCCGCAAGACCATTGGCGTCGATCGGCGAAGCGGGATCGTCGGGAAGCGGGTCGGCGAGGATCGGCACGCCGTCGTTCATCGCGATATCGAGCGCGGCAAGCGCAGCGGCAAAAAGCGGCGCTGAGAGCGACGTGAGCCCGCGCACTTGAAGGCTTCCGCGCGCGCTCACCTCCATCGTGCCGTTGCCGTGCATGCGCGCCGCATCGCAAAGGCCGATGAAGGCATCGAGTGGGATCGGCGCGTTGACGATCAGGCGCACGAGCAGCCCGTCGCCGGTCTCCATCGGGACCGGCAGGCTCGGACAAGCGCCGCGCACGTGCACTTGCCTCATGGTGCTGCCTCCGCCAGAAGCGCGGGCGCGGCCAGATCGAGATCGTTCCGGCGCGGATGCCAGAGCCCTTTCTGCCGCGCGGCTTCGAGCCGCTCGGAAATGGCCCGCGCGGCTTCCGGGTTCTCCCGCAGCAAAAAGTCGCGGACTTGGGCGTCGGCGAGATAAGCGTCATGCACGAGATCGAACAGCGCGCTTTTGACCGCGTCGGTCGTCTCGGCGAAATCGACCAGGCGATCGACCGTCTCGGCAAGCTCGGCGGCGCCGCGCGCGCCATGACGCATCATGCC
>DASTKZ010000008.1:0-8780 GCA_035715445.1 Methyloceanibacter sp. | reverse complement strand
AGCAGACCTTCGAGAAGGTTCAGACGAGTGGCGCTCCAAGTCATAATGCCGAAGCGCAAAAAATGTAGTGACACAAGCTGCGTGCCGAAGACGAACGAAACAATGATAATGGCGCTCGCTTCGGCGGGCGCTTTTTTGTGCATAACGCGATTGCCGCCGCCGATTAGCCGCCTTCGTTGGGAAAGATTCGCCAGAGGAGGGTAGTCGCCGGACTACCTGACCTCGGCGGCCCTGGCCATCATTCTTAAACGGGGGAATAGGTCAGCGCCGCTTTGCGGCGGATATAGCGGAACCTTTTCCCTGTTCCTCAATTGAGTCTCTGATTCGGCGAGCGCGTTCCCTCCCCCTGTAACTCGCCGAACGGGTTAGGAAAGCCCCGCTCCCCCCGTGCGGGGTTTTCTTTGCCGAGACATCACGTGCATCGATCTGTGCTAATGTTCAGCAGCCTGGCCCGTTGGGTTCGCACCGGGCATGGTTAGGCCCGGCGCTTGCTGGACAGGTGCCGGGCCGTCTTCATGGAAGATCACGTTCACCGTTCGGTTTTCCCTCCCTTTCCACTCTCCCCTAGTGGGTGCCGGACCGCCGGGGGAACACCAATTCACGGCTCTCGTTATGCGGTTAGCCAGTCAGAGTTGCCGCTCTCGACTGGTCAGGCCCGGTGCCACCTCTCCACCTGTGCTTGGAAGCCATGGGGTGCCGGGCCGCTCCATGGGGAAGGGCCGCTTCGCTCGCTTCTAGGTACCCGCACCCGAGTTTGCCCCCGAGGGCTCCGCACGTCGAGTGCTATTGCCCTCGATGACGCGTGACGTCGGCATCTCTTGATAAGTTTGGTCGCTGCCTCGCCAAGTCGCGATTCAAGTGGACTTGGTCTGCGAGTTCGGCGGTATTCTGTTTTCGAGAAGGCTCGTTTCGACCTGGTGAATGATGTCTTCTAGTTGGGCGGCCAATCTCTCCTCGCCCGCGTCAGAAAGCAATACTACGGCATCCGATAGCTTGCTTAAGGCTGCGGTGAGCAAATCGGTTCGGTTCACGGCAATTCGCTTTCGCGGTCATTCGTTTTACGTGCGATTAATCGAAAAACCATTGGTGCGTTGGTAGTAGTCCCCCAATGCGCCAGATTGCGAAGGCCAACGACAGCGGGCTTGGTGCGTCATCGTACCAAGGAACAAATTCTGCCATGCCTGATTACGCTTCGAATAGCGCCCTCACCCCAAGTGTTATCCCTGTAACACCCTATGGTCAGCGCTCCGTATCGTTAGAGTAAGGCGCATGCCAAAGTCCCAACGCGCGGTATCTTCCCTGAGAATTGCGACGTCAAGGCCGGAGGCGCTTTACCGAGGATATCGAATAGAAGGATCGCCGAAAGGCGAGTGCATGGTCCTTCAGGTGACTCCCACAAGATCAGACCTGCCTGCTTTACGTTATTCCCGTTTTCAGAGCCTTCCTCGTTGCACATGGCCTCAGGCCTTAGAAATAGTCTGCGGCTACATCGATCAAGACTTTGGCGAGCGAACTTCGCTTTTGCGCTCTGTTCCTCAGGTTGAGAACGAAGATCGAGGAACAGCGGCCTAAGTTGCGGCTGGAGTGAAGACGCATCGAGTTAGCAGGTAACGCTCGCCGCTTCCTTGCTCCCTGGACCGTCGAACACTTACCGGGCGGACGCACTGTCTGCTATGCTTTCGGCGATGGACCCTCTGCATTCGACGATTGAAGAGTTTGCCGCCGAGGGGTTCACGCACGTCGAGTGCTATTGCCCACGATGTCGCATGATTAGGCTAAGGCCGATCAGTTGGCTCTCGGTGCTGGTGCTTTTATGCTTCTGTCTTCTGAGTTCCACGATAGTGGCGGAAGGGGGCCAACTCACCTTCCAGACGCTCGATGGCGATACGCAGCAGGTGAACCCGGACGAAATCTGGCGCATTCGCGCCACCTCCACCACCGACGAGCCGACTGGCGCGATTGTGATCGACTACGCCTTCGAGCGGGTCTACGTCAAAGAAAGTCTCGCCAGCGTAGTGGAGAAGGTGGGCGGCGTCCGGCCTTTGAAGAAATTTACTCTGCCAGCCGGAGGGCCAGTCTACATCGTTCCTGCCAAGGTGACCGGCGTCACCCGCGCCATCTCGCAGGTTCATCACCCCCATGCCCATGCGGTCATCTTCTCGCGCGAAGGCCAGACCCAGGTTCAGGAGACGCGCGAAGCCATCAACGAGGCGCTGGCGAAGTGAATGCCGACCACAAGCCCACCACGATGAAATCCTGCTCAATCTTCTTAGCCCTCTGATCGACCCGTTCGTCTGGTTTTTTAATGGATAATGGAATGGATCGTCTGCACGCCACCATCGAGGAGTTCGCCGCGCGCTTCGGCAAGCGAAACGGTGTGAAGGGCGCCGAGGCCCATTTGGTGAGCCTTCCCAAAGCGCATGTAGCCGAACAGCCACGCCTTAGTTCCAGGCTCCGAGACCTGTAAGTACAGGCCAAGCCCGTCGGCATAGCGGCCAGGCTTTGTTTAGCTTGGCGACTTTTACGGCTGTCAGCTCATTAGCTTGTCGCGGCATCCCTCGCGTCCACCCACAAATCAGTTTGAGATGGTGCGGGACGGCGCGGTACGAGTAAAGACGCCGAATGGCAGATCACTGCGAAGTTGTGGACAACTAAGGACGCTGCGGGACGCTATTCAAGCGGCCTCCCCATCCCCCATTCGGCGTCGTCAGCGTCGCGGGGGCCGCGATTGTTTCTCATCGCGCTCGATGTTCGGGTCGAACACCGCCCAGCTCGGCGCGCTCGAAGTCCAGATGGTCACCTGCGGTTTCCCGATCTCGGGATCATCGAGCGTGCCCGCGCGCACGCCGATCATGTGCAGCCGCGCCTCGCTCTGAGTAAACATTGGCGTCCCGCATGCGGGGCAGAATTGTCGATGCATGAGGTTGCCGCTCGCGGCGCGGTTCGTATAGTCGCTTAGCGCGCCCTCGACCTTCAGGGTCTCGCTCGGAAAGAACACGTTGACCGTGCCTGAACCCGCACCGACATACTGGCAGTCGCGACACCAGCAGTGGCGCGCCAAGAGCCGTTCTCCCTCGATCCTGTAGCGCACAGCTCCGCAGCGGCAGCCGCCTGTGATGGTCATAGCCTCCTCCTCGTTTTAAGCTTCTGGAGTGTTTTTAGAACTATTCTGGACGTGGTGCGTTGGTTCAACGCGATAAGACCTGAAAAGTCACTCATGAAAAAAGCAAGCGTCCACCTTGCAGCTCTCGGCGGTATCGCGCTGATTGCGATCGCATCTGTGTCGCCTGCCTCGGCGGGCGCCAAGCGATACCACGCGGACTCTCATTGGCGCAAAGGCGGTCCCGACATCATCGTCAAAGACGGGCTTCGTCGCCGCAACGGCGGCGGACCGCTCCGCTATTTCGGCCTAGAGCGCCGCTATTTCGGCGTCGATCCCGGTCGCGGCTTCGGCGTCGGGCCGAATTCCTACGAATGCTATGGCTATGACTGCAACTGGTAACTCATGTGATGCGGCTCACGCGCCGAGCGCGCTAGTCAGGCCCCTCTCCTGAATTTCGTTCGGCGTCCTCTATGATCGCTTGAAACTGGTGCGCCGAAACGTGCAACGCTGCGGCAATGTCTTTCAGCGTTTGGAATTCCTCCCCCGCGATGCGGCCATCGGCGAGGAGCGTGAGATAGGCGGCGCGAATGATCTTCTCCTTGACCTCGGCGCTCATGCTTCCCGCCACTCCAGAAAGTTCTGCCAGGACATCGCGCCTGGTGGCGTACGCCTGTACCGCACGGAAGATCCCGCTCACGTCTACCGAGTGACCGGTCTCGTCCTGATAGACTTTCCGGATCAACCCCACTTCGTGCGCGTTTAGCCTGCCGTCCGCCCCGGCCACGGCAACCATTGCCTTGAGAACCCAGTGCGCGTCAGTCGGCTGCTCCACGGGTCATTCCTCAACCTCTGTTGTGTTTCATGAATTCGTGCGTGATCGCGCGCCCGATCGTATCGGGACGCGACGATCAAAGCACCGAATGCGCGAGCGACCGGCCTTCCGCTATTTCAATGGCGGAAGCTGCTCAGCAATGGTGGCTTGATGGTGGTGGAAACAGCCCCCAAGCGGGAACGACGCCATGAGAATCGCCAAGACGGCGATCAAACGCATACGCATACTAGCCCCCTATAGAACGCGGTACGCATTACTGAACTGAACTGACGGCTCTATTGGAAGCACAGTTCCAAGCGGAATTGGTGACTAAACTGCCACAGTTGGACGCCGATAATTACTTCGGCAATTCAATATCTTGGGGCGTCCGGAGGCGCGACCCCTGCCCCGCGACGACGCGCGCGTATACCATCCGTTAACGATATCGCGCTGCTAATGGGGTCTCGCGTGGAGAGCCCCATGAACCCCGTCAGCGAATGCCGATCCCTTCCATCCACCCTTGCGATTGTCGCGAGCCTCGTGCTCGTGTGCGGAGGCCTTCTCCTCCTGACATCGACAGCGCCCTGGACTTCGCGTCCGGATTCGGCAAGCGAAACACCGGTCGCAGCCAACGGAGCGCCTGCGGCGGCGGGACCCGCGACGGTCGCTGTCGCGCCGCCGGCAAGCAACGGGTCATCGCCTACGCGCGAGGAGACGGAAGAGGCCGATCGCGGCGAGACCACGCAAATCGGCGAAGCGCAGCCGCAGCAAGCCGCGCCCGAGCCGGCTGAAATCAACCATTTCGATCAGTCATTCGCTCAAGCGGAAGCCTCCGTCGCCACGTCTGGCGTCGCCACATCCAGCGTCGCTCAGATCGGAGCGCCTGACGAGGCGGCAAACGCCGTCGATGCGACGCAGGCGAGCGCGGCCGACGTCTCTGTCGATGTCTCCGAAGTCGATGCGCCCGAGGTCGAGGCGGCCGCCGCGGCCGACGCGATGGCGGCCGAGTCGATGAGCGTGAGCGACGCAGGACCGATGCCTGAGGACACTCTTCAGCCCGGCACCGCGGTCGAGACTGCCGACGCAGGCACGGAGCCCGTCGAAACGGCGCCTGCAGCCGAGACGGCAGCGACCGAGCCGGATCAGATTGGCGGGATGCTCTCCGAGTCGCCGCCTGCCACCATCGCAACCGAGACAATTGCCGAGCACGACAACAAAGCTGCCGCGCATTCGCCCGGAGCGCAGAGCGCCCAGAAGATCGAAGCGCCGGCCGCGGAGAAGGCCGAAGCGCCGAGCAACGCTCCGGGGCAAGCGACAGGAGAAAGCACGAGCAACGGACAACCCGAGGAGGCGCGCATCGAGGCCGCAGCCCCAGCGCCCTTGCCCTCGCCTCCGCCACTTCCCAAACGGAAGCCCGAGATTCAAACGGCGCGCGCTGTGCCGCAGCCGGAGCCCGCGCCTTCCCGCAAGGAGACGCCGAAGCAGGCGGAAGCCCGGCGAGCGGTTGCGCAAGCGGCGCCGGCGCATACCGGCAGGGGTTTTGCCCGCTGGCTGCCCATGACGCTTGCGCCCGCCGATAAGCCTGTCGCCAAGGAGCCTCAGCGCCTCACCGGCCAAACCTATTCGAGCAAAGTCTGGTCGGCGCTCGCCCGCCATAAGCCGAGGGCGGGTCAACGCGGCAGCGCGACCGTCGTGTTCTCCATCGGCATGGGCGGAGCGCTCAACAACGTCAGCATCGGCAAATCGAGCGGCAACGCCCGGATCGATCAATTGGCGCTTGCGACCGTGCGCGGCGCGGCGCCGTTTCCTCCGCCGCCGTCAGGGCCGGCCTCGTTCTCGATCCGGATCGATTTCCACTAATTCGCGTCTCGCCGTCCAGCGTCTAGCCGGCGCGGGTCATGAGCGACGTGCGAGGCCCGCCCACGAGCCAAGAGGTGGTCGCGCCGTGCGCTGGCGGCGCTTTGCCGTTGGCGGGGTCTTGATGCTTGCCATTGCGCCCGAGCAGATCGCTCACGGTTTGGCCTGCACCGCCCCCCCAGCCTTCAGGCCGCGTCAGATGCGGCGGGAGCGCCGTCAAGCTATCGCCCAAGGCTTCATCGATCTGCGCTTGGGTGAGATTGCGCGCTTCTTTGAGGTTCGCGCCGGCGAAGTTTGCGCCGCCCAGCCGGGCGCCGGCGAAATCGACGCGCTCGAGCACCGCATCGCCAAACTCGGCCCCGCTCAGATTGGCGCCGTCAAGGCGCGCATCGGAGAGGTCGGCATCGGTCAAGTCGGCCATTTCGAGATTTGCCCCCGATAGCGTCGCAAAGCGAAGCGAAACGTGGCGCAGGCGGGCAAAAGCGAAATTGATCGGTCCGCCGCTGATCGGCCCCATCTGGCGCTCGGCGGCGCTCAGGATGATGCCCGTCAGGTTCGGCGTGAGGGAGGGATTTTGCATGCGCCACTGGTTCCACAAACGTGGACCGCGGCGCAAAGCCTCGACATGTTTGGAATCCGCAGACAACGCCGCACGCAACCGAACAAAAAACGCAACTCACACGAACGCGGTAGGCGACAACGACAGTAGAACAGCTGGCAAGACTAAAGCAGGCGCCGCATCGGCCGCAAGCGGAGTCGGTTCCGACGCGCGATTTCGGCTCGCTCGCTGTGGCTTTGCCGCAACGTGCCGCGCTCGGACGAGGCGTCGACAAAGATGAAGAGCCGCGCGGAGGCGGCTGTTCATGCTTGGGAATTTGGTTTGGCGAATGAAGCGGCGGTCGGGTCAGTTACCGATGCGCGCCGTGCCCGAACGACCGTCGTTGCGGACCCAATTCACCCTCGCGCCCTCGCGGGTCAGGCGGTAGCAGTAGGACTTGCCGTCCATCCAGCTCGACCATTGCTGGCACAGCCGGTCGCCCTCCACCCACCATTTGCCGCGATCCTGCGCGCCGTCGCCCCGGGCAAAGCTCGCCGCTACGGCGCCCATCTTGCCCGACATGCGGCCGTTCGCCGAATAGCTGATCGGCAGTTCAAAACCCGAGATGCTGAGAAACACGGTCTTCCCGCTGACGGCATGACGCAACCCATCTCCCGAAAGAGCCACCGGCTCCGCGCGAACCGCCGCCGCAGGCAGCGCGAGCGCCATGGCGACAACCAGAGTTCCGACTTTCATCGCTTCCCCTTTGTATTTCGAACCGACGCTTCGAGACGGCGATAGGTGCGGTCAAACTGGGATAAATTGCGGCCATTGCAAGCAAATCGCGTGACAAAGTTAAGGGAATTGGCGGGCAGTCAGCCCTTCTTGTGCCCGGTGCGCGCGCGTTTCGTGGTCCGCCGCCGCTTGCGCAAGGCGATCACATTAACCACCTCGACCGCGGCCGCGAACGCCATGGCGAAGTAGATATAGCCGCGCGGGATGTGGAAATGCATTCCGTCGGCGATGAGCGCCGCACCGATCAGGAGCAAGAACGAAAGCGCCAGCATCTTGGTGGTGGGATGGCGCTCGATGAATTCGGCGACAGGTCCGGAGGCGAAATACATCACCGCAATCGCGACGGCGACCGCCGCGATCATGACTTCGATGTGGTCGGCCATGCCGACGGCGGTGATGATGGAATCGACCGAGAACACCAGATCGATAATCGCGATCTGGAGAATCGCCGCGGTCATGGTGTCGGCGACGGCGTTGGGCCCGCCTTCCTCGTCCTCTCCTTCGATATCCTGGTGCATCTCGCGCGTTCCCTTAACCAGGAGAAACAAGCCTCCGGCAATGAGAATGAGGTCGCGCCAGGAAAAGGCGTAACTGCCGATGCTGAAGATCGGCGTCGTCAAGTGAATGATCCAGGCGATGCCGGCAAGCATGATGACGCGAAAGATGAGCGCAAGCGAAAGTCCAATCTGCCGAGCCGTCTTCCTCTTCTCGACCGGCAGGCGCGAGACCAGGAGCGAGATGAACACGACATTGTCGATGCCGAGCACGATCTCCATGGCGCTGAGCGCAATGAAACTTGCCCAGATATGCGGGTCGGTCAGCCAGTCCATGATCATGCGTGTGGGGCTTTGATTGCGGTTGAGGTTTCGGGCAGACGGCGCGGGCTTCGCAAGGAGCTAACTTAGCCAGACGCCCGCGGTCAACCGCCCATTGGGGCGCTAGTCTCGCCAAGCCCGGAGCGCGAACGGCGAGCGGGCCACACGATCGCGGGCGCGCGTCGGCGCGTTCAGAAGAGCGAATCGATTGGTGGGATGGGTCAAGCCCGCGCGCTAGAAGCGGCGCTTGACCTTGCCGAGAACGGTGACGTCGCCGCTCTCTTCATCCGTGATGGGCGGACTCAGGTCCAATTGCGGCTGGTCTTGGCCATACATCACGTCGAGGCCGAAATCGAACTTTGGCAGCACGGTGTAGCCGAACATGCTGAGGCCGCCCTGCTCGGTTTCGGGAACGCTTCCGCCACCCGGCGTGCCGAGCTGGAGCGGACCGAGCTGCGGGGTCGCGGCCGGAACGTCGGCGGGCGGCGGCTCCGGCATCTCCTGAAAGGCAAGCGCAGGCGCGCTGCCAAGAGACAGCGCCACGAACCCGGCGATGAAGACAGACCTACGCATGGCAATCGACCTACCCGATAAAATGGTTTTGGATAGGACAGATTGCAAGATACGGATGAATTGCCGGTTAAGGCCTTCTCGTAGCTCGCAAAAATCCTCAAAAAAGAACCGCCGCCCTTGGTTTAAGGGCGGCGGTCTGGCAGCGGAGGGGACTGTCATTTCGCTTTACCAGGTTTTACCAATCGACTTGCGCGCGTAGTCCGACGCCCCAGATCTCGGCGTCGTCGTTTTCGTTGAAGCCTGAGTAGCAGCCCCGAGGTGCATTGTTACCGCCCGTGATCTCCGAAC
>DASTKZ010000007.1:0-3853 GCA_035715445.1 Methyloceanibacter sp. | reverse complement strand
GAAGCAAATGGAGGCGCATTTATAGGAAAGAGGCCGGGAGGAGCAAGGAGCAGCGGAACCTTTGCGCAAGCTTGCGCGTTCGTTGGCAAGGAAGCGTTAAGGCGGCGCGCCGAGAGGTCGTGTCGAGGCTTTACGCGGAGGTGTAATCACCCGGTGAAGGCAGTTTCGGTCCGGGCGGGTAAAAACGAGAGGGTTGAACCAATGATCCCCCAGAATAGCAACGAATCCCCCGAGCGCAAGAAATCAGCCGACAGCCTGATGGCGCGGCTCGCCCGTCGCCATGGCAGCGAGGCCTGGCGGGAGACGGTCACCGGGCACGTGCCGGAGAGTTGGCCCGCAGCGCGCCTTGCCCTTCAGGCGCGGATCGCCGCCCTCGACCTCGAGTCTGGGGAGACCATCCTCGAATTGACCCAAGACCAAGCGGCCTAGGCTCGCGCGCCTGCAAGCAGCCAATAGAGGAGACCCCGGCAAACCCGGCCGTGGCGAAGATCGTCATGGCGTGGCTTGCGAGGATGGACGAAGGCTCGGCCGTCTCCGGCGCCGCCAGGATCGGGGTCGCCGCGAGCGAAAGCCCGCCGGCGAGCACGTAATATAGCCACGAGCGGATCCGCATAACTTCGCCCGCGACCGCGGCGATTAGCGCCGGAAGCGCGGTGAGTGCCGGACCGACGGTGCGCGTAAACAGCAGCAGGCCGAAGATCGGGGCGCTATCGCGGATCACCGGATCGTTTGGGGCTGCAGCGCGAAGCTCGTCTCCGGCCCAGGTGCCGCCAAGCGCGAACAATACCGCGAGTGAGGCAAGCGCGGCGATCAAGAACGCGATCGCAACCCACGCCATGCGGAAGATCGTGCGCAAAACCACGGCGCGCCTCTTTAGGTGCCCAGCCGTTCGCTCGCGCGCATCTTGACGCTTGCGCTCTTAAGTTGGCCGCAGGCCGCCATGATGTCGCGGCCGCGCGGGCTTCGGACCGGACTCGCGTAGCCCGCCCGGTTCACCACTTCCGCGAATTTCTCGATCTCGTCCCAACCGGAACATTCGTAAGGCGCGCCGGGCCAGGGATTGAACGGGATCAAATTGATCTTCGCCGGAATCTTGGCCAGGAGCCGCACCAGCTCCTTCGCGTCGGCAATCGAGTCGTTCACGCCTTTCAGCATCACGTATTCGAAGGTGATGCGCTTGGCGTTGGAGAGGCCGGGATAGGCGCGGCAGGCGGCGAGCAAATCCTTGATCGGCCATTTCTTGTTGATCGGCACGAGCGTGTCGCGCAGCTCGTCGCGCACGGCATGCAGCGAAATCGCGAGCATCGTGCCCGCCTCCTCGCCCCAGCGCGGAATCTCGGGAACGACGCCCGAGGTCGAAAGCGTGATGCGGCGCTTCGACAGCGACAAGCCCTCGCCGTCGGCGGCAACGAGGCAGGCATCGCGCACATGGTCGAAATTGTAGAGCGGCTCGCCCATGCCCATCAGCACGACATTGGTGATCTTCCGCGGCGCATCGGGAACGCTTGGGTCGGGCGCCTCGGCGCCGGGCCAGTCACCGACCCGGTCGCGGGCGAGCGCGATCTGTCCCACGATCTCGCCCGCGGTCAGATTGCGCACGAGACGCTGCGTGCCGGTGTGACAGAACGAGCAGGTGAGCGTGCAGCCGACCTGGCTCGAAATGCAAAGTGTGCCGCGGTCCGCTTCGGGGATGTAGACGGTCTCGATCTCCTTGCCGTCGGCGAGGCGAAGCAGCCATTTGCGCGTGCCGTCGACCGAGACCTGCTCGGTCACAATCCCGGGCCGCGCGAGCGAAAAGGCCGCGGCAAGCTCGCCGCGAAGCTCCTTGGCGATGTCGGTCATGACGGCGAAATCCGTCGCGCCGCGCACATACGCCCAACTCCAGATCTGGCTCACGCGCATGCGCCTCTGGCGTTCGGGAACGCCGAGCGCGCCAAGACGCTCGCTTAGCGCTGTGCGGCCAAGACCGATGATCGGCTCTGGTTGCGCTTGATCGCCGGCCGGAGCCTTGGCGGGGAGCGGAGATTGTGAAGGCATCGTCATGACATGACCGCGCCGGAACGATCCCGGCGTCACGGTCATATCATGTTGGGGGCTTCTTCTGACAAGCCTTCGCGCTGGCTTGCCGGCTTCGCGGTCTAACCGCTGCACTCCTTGGCGGCGCGGTCGATCGCGTCGGACAGGCCGTTCAGCGAATAGACGTCGGTGGTCGCGGTGCCACGAGACGACTTGCCTTCGATCTTCATCGTATTGCCGGTCTTCATCGCATCGAGCAGCTTCGTCTCCGTCTCCGGTTTTTCGACGAAGGCGCCCTCATCCTTGGTGAACAGCTCGAACTTCTCTGCCCCGACGGTCACGGTTGTCTTTGCGCCCTCGCCGAAGGGATAGCCCATCTTCACGCTGACCTCGTTCGTCACTTTGTCGCCCGGCCATTGCGAGATGTAGAACAGAATTGGCCCGCGCTTGATCTTCTCGGGATTGGATTTTGTCGGCTTGGCGACCGCGAAGCAAACCTTGGGCGTGCCCGTTGCGGCATAGGCCGTCCAATCCTTAAATTTTTCGAGAAGCGTAACCTCTTGCGCCAGCGCCGGCGTCGCGGCGAGCGCCACGGCAATTCCAAGAGCGCGAACGGCTCGGTGCATGTTCCCACCCCCGATTGGCGAGCGGGGTCGAACCCCCGACACGTTGATTCTCCTTCGACTAAACCGATGGGTCAACCCCGCTTTCGCTTGCGCGGAGCCCCTTGCACATGGGGCGAGGGGGGCGAGGCCTCGACGCCTTCGGCGACGGGACGCGAGGCAAAGCGCCCAAGCGCGCGCAAGCGGTCATACATGACGATGGCGCCAGCCGTGGCGACATTGAGCGAGAAGGCCGACGGAATCCGCACGAGATGCTGGCAGCGCGACGCCAATTCGGGGGTCAGCGCGCCGCGCTCAGGGCCGAGCACATAGGCTGCTCGCTGGGGATGGGGGAAGCTTGGAAGATCGTGGGCCTCGTCAAGGATTTCGACCCCGACCAGGCTGCATCCCTTGGGGAGTTCGAGCTCCTTCAAGGTTCGCCAGTGGTAGACCGGCAGATGGATCGCGGCATTGGACGTATCGGAGCGAAGCTCGAAGGCCTTGTCGTCGGCGCCGATGGTGAAGACGAAGCTCGCGCCGAAGGCGTGCGCCGAGCGCAACAGATTGCCGAGATTGACGGCCTTGGAGATGCCCTCCACGCCGATGGCGAAATAGCCGCGCGCTACGGGGAGCGGGGTTTTCACAGGCCTTGTCTGCCACAACCGTGTCCGGCAGGAAAGGGCGAGGCAGGGGCGGGCACTCGCGCTCCCCATTATGAGAAGGGTTTCGCCTGCTATATCTCTTGGTTGCGAAGCGATTGGAGGCGGCGCGATGCGCGTTGCGCAAATTTCCGAATTTAAGGGCATTGCGGCGCTCCGCCTCGAAGAGGCGGCCCTGCCCGCGCCTGGACCGGGCGAAATCCTGGTCAGGGTGACGGCAGTCGGCCTCAACTTCTCCGACACCCTCATCCTCCGCAACAAATACCAGGTCACGCCACAGCTCCCCTTTTCGCCGGGCGCGGAAATCGCGGGGTCCATCGCGCGCTTGGGCGCGGGCGTCACCGGTTTGAAGCTTGGGCAAAGGATCGTCGCCTGCACCGGCGGCAATGGCTGCCGCGAGTTGATCGTGACCAAGGCGGAGAACGCCGTTCCAATTCCTGATGGGGTAAGTGATGACCAAGCGGCCGCTCTCCCCGTTACCTTCGGCACCGCTCTGCACGGCCTGAAGGATCGCGGCAGATTGCAGCCGGGCGAGACCGTCGCCGTCCTCGGCGCGGCCGGAGGCGCGGGCCTCGC
>DASTKZ010000006.1:0-17089 GCA_035715445.1 Methyloceanibacter sp. | reverse complement strand
TGAGCCGCACCAAGGCTTCGATACGGTCTGCAACCATCGCGACCCGGTCAGGCTCGGGCCTGCTTGCGAACGCGGTGAAACAGAGCGCGTCGTCTTTCGGCAGTGCGTCCTTGAAGGCGATGGCGCCTGCAAGCACGCGTCCGTCGAGCTCGGGCAGCACCACATGCATGGCGAGGTCGGCGGGTCCGAGCCCGCGCGGGCTTTCCCGCCAGGCGCCACGCCGCGTCGTTGCGATCACGGCTTGCAGGACGGCCGCGTCGGTCGCATCGAGCGGCGAACCATCCCCCTCGCCGCCCGCCGCGAACGCCGTCGTCGTCACGACGACAGCGGGCGCAAGGCGCTCGAGCGCGCCGCGCACGAACGCGGCCGCCTCTTGATCCTTCAGGCTCGTGACCATGAGCGGCGCCGGAGCGAGCCCCCGCACGGCAAGTTCGGCGCAAAGCGCATCGATCGGCGCGGTGTCGGCGGCAAGCAAGGCGGCGCGATAGAAGACAATCGGCACCACCGCGCGTCCCGGCGAAAGCCGCTCCGCGAGCACATCGAGCGTGACGACGCCCTCGCCCGGAACATATCCACCGACGCGCGGCACGGGCCGGGCTGCTGCCGCATTGAAACTGAGGCCGGCGTGGCCGGCCAAGCGGCGGAGCAGCGCCCGCAAATTCTCGCGCCCGCCTTCGCGGAAGAACTGGAGCAGGGCTGCAAGCTCTTCCACCGGCAGCGTCGAGGAAGCGGCGAGGCGCTGATCGTCGCGATCCTCTCCCGGCAGAAGGGCAAGGGCGATGTTGCGTTCGCGCGCGACCGCGGAAAGCGCCTCGGCCCCGTATCGCCACCAGTCGAGCCCGCCGAGCAGCCGGACAACAATGACCTTGGCGTGGCGCGCGACCTTGTCGATCCAGAGATCGATCGACATCGGATGGCGGAGGTCGCGCAGATGTGCGAGGCGCAAGCTGGGGAGCGAGCCTTTCTCCGCCGCGTAGGCCGCTCCGAGCCCGGCGAGGTCGCTGTCGGCAAAAGAGAGGATCGCTATGTCCCCAGGGCTCTGACCGAGATCGCGCGGCTCGACGGTGTCATCGAGAGTCGCCGAACTGGTCTGAAGCAGATGCATGGCCTACCCGAGCAGAGTCTTGGCGATGGCGTCGCGATCGAGGCCTGTCAGCCCGATGACGACGAGGTTCCCTTGTCGCGCCGCAGCGTTGCGCCACGGCCGGTCGTAATAGTGGCTGACGCGCGGGCCGACCGCCTGGATCAAGAGGCGCATCGTCTTGCCTTCGACCGCGGCGAAGCCCTTCACGCGCAGCACCTTGTGCGCCTCGGCGAGACGGGCGATGCGCGCGATGAGCTCCGCGGGATCGGCAAGCTCGGGAAGCGCCACGACGAAGCTCGCGAAATCGTCGTGATCGTGCCCGGTCTCCAGATCGTGGCGCGTCCTGCGGTTCTCGATATCGTCTTCGGTGCCGACGCCGAGTCCGAGCAGCGCCGCGGGATCGACCTTGCCGTCCGCGACGGTGACGATGCGGACCGCGCGCGGCAGCGCCCCGGCAACGACGGCGACGGCCTTGTCGATGCCGGACACATCGAGCAGGTCGCGTTTGTTGAGCACGACGAGGTCGGCGCAAGCGATCTGGTCTTCGAACACTTCTTCGATGGGATCGTCATGGTCGAGCGCGGGGTCGGCCATGCGCTGGGCCGACAGAGCCGCGAGGTCGGCGGCGACTTGCCCCTCCGCCAAAGCCGCGCCATCGACGACGGCGACGACGCCGTCGACGGTCACGCGGCCCTTGATCGCGGGCCAATGGAAGGCCTGGACCAGAGGCTTCGGCAAAGCGAGCCCCGAAGTCTCGATGACGATGTGCTCGATTTGCGGCTCGCGCGCGAGGATCTGATCGAGCGCCGGCACGAACTCGTCGGCGACGGTGCAGCACAGGCAGCCATTGGCGAGCTCGACGATGTTCTCCTCGGGGCAGGCGGCGTCGCCGCAGCCCTTCAGGATCTCGCCGTCGATCCCGACATCGCCAAACTCGTTCACGATCACCGCAAGCCTGCGCCCATTGGCATTGGCGAGCACGTGGCGGATCAGCGTCGTCTTGCCCGAACCGAGGAAGCCGGTGACGATGGTGCAAGGGACGCGTTGCAGCGACGCGCTCATTCGCTCTCCTCCTCGAAATCGATCGGCGGCACGCGGGCAATGAGACCGCGCTTCAGCACCTCGGGGCGTCCGCGCCACGGCATGATCGGATCGCGCGTGCCGGCGAAGAGAAGCGCACCTTCGACCAACGCGGCGGCGTCACGGTCGGGGTCGAGCGCGCCGAACACGTAGGTCCAGGCGCCGTCGCGCCGGATGGCCGCGCTCAAGCCCCGATTGCAGTTGGCGAGGCAGCGCACGCGCCGCACGGCAACGCCCGTGCCTTCGGCCGCGCGCGACGTGGCCTCAGCCAGACGAAGGCCGGGGGCCGGACCGTCTTCGGCCTCGCCCTCGCGGCGGCAGGTGATGCAGACATAGATCGTGGTCGCAGGGCTCGCCGCGATGTCCCGATCGTCGCTTTCGGCGATGTCGCTGAGTGCCACCCGAAGCCGCTCCTCGAAACTGGAATCCGCTGCGACCAAGGGTGCTTGCGGCGGCCTCGCCTCGCTTCGAAACGGCCGCCATCGAACCAACCGCTCCGAGGCACCCCGCCCGGCGAGCGACTGGAACCGACGGTAGGTCTCCTGGCTTACGGGTCTTAGCCTCCGCCGCCTTCCCGGGTCCTTCCCAGTGGCTCTATGGCTCGAGGCTCGCCGCTTACAGTTGCGGGGGCAGCCGCGGAATCGGGAGGTTCCCCTTACCGCGTTCCCTGTTCCTCTCCTTCAAAGAGAGACCGTCGATCGAGGCACTTAACGGCGAGCCTGCGCCCTTTGTCAATGCGCCTATGGCCGGCGCCCTTGCGAAGCCCGGCGCCAAGGCTATAGTCCCCCCGTCGTCGGTTCCCGCGTGGTGCGGGAAGCAAAAGGGAACGCGGTGAGGGCGCAAGCCTTAAAGCCGCGGCTGCCCCCGCAACTGTAAGCGGCGAGCAGCCCTCAGTCAGCCACTGGAGGTGAGGTGACCTCCGGGAAGGCCGAGGGCAGGCTGTGACCCGCGAGCCAGGAGACCTGCCGGCGGCTCAACACTAGCCCGCGCCCTCGGGTGGAGGGCGAAAAGGGGGATCGCATGACCTTCGCATCGCTTCGCCGCACGGCCTTCCTGGCAACTCCTGCCTTTCTCCTCACGCTCTCGCCGGCATCGGCCCATCACGTGATGGGCGGCAAGACGCCGTCAACATTCGGCGAAGGCCTCTTGTCCGGCCTCGGCCATCCGGTGATCGGACCCGATCACTTGGCCTTCCTCATCGCGGTCGGCATTGCGGTCGGCGCGGGCGGGCTCAGCCTTGCGCTTCCTCTCGTGTTCGTCGCCGCCTCGGCGCTCGGCGTTGCGCTCCACGTTGGTGGCTTCGATCTGCCCGGCGCCGAGCTGATCGTCGCCACTTCGGTGATCCTTGCCGGCGTCCTGCTTGCGCGCGGGCGCGCGCTGCCGCTTGCGGCCTGGGCGTCTCTCTTCGGCATCGCCGGCCTTGCTCATGGCTATGCCTATGGCGAGTCGATCTTCGGCGCCGAGCCGACGCCGCTCTTGGCTTACCTCCTAGGCCTCGTCGTGGTTCAGAGCGCGCTCACGACCGGCGTCGCGGTGATTTCGCGCAGACGAGGCGCCGACGTTTCGGCCATCGCGCCTCGCCTCGCCGGGGCAACGATCGCGGGCGTCGGACTGATGGCGCTGATAGGGCAGCTCATACCCGGCGCGTGACCGCCCGATGCCCGAGCCTCAAGACGGGGGCGGCAACATCACTCTCATTCTCGGCGGCGCCCGTTCCGGCAAGAGCCGCTACGCCGAGAGGCTGATCGAAAGCGAGCCCGCGCCGTGGATCTATCTCGCCACGGCGGAGGCGCACGACGGTGAGATGGAGCGTCGCATCGCCGAGCATCGCGCGCGCCGCGATCGGCGCTGGCAAACGATCGAAGCGCCGCACGATCTTGCCGAAGCGCTAGCCGCGCTGCCGTCGCGATCGGCCGTTCTGGTCGATTGCCTCACGCTTTGGCTCTCGAATCGCCTGCTCGCCGATGCCGATATCGACCGGGAGATCGAGGGCCTGGAACGCGCCCTCGCTTCCCATGACGGCGCGGTGGTCATGGTTTCCAACGACGTCGGCTCGGGCATCGTCCCGGACAATGCGCTCGCGCGCCGCTTCCGGGACTTGCAAGGTGTGATCAATCAGCGGATTGCGGCCAAGGCCTCGCGCGTGGTTTTGATGGTCGCCGGGCTTCCGCTTGCCGTGAAGGAAACGCCATGACCAAGGAAACCAATGCGAGCGACGTCGAGCGTCATCGCGCCAAGATGGCGAAGCGAAAAGTCGTGCAAGACAAGGAAGTCGCCGGCAAGACCATCGAGAAGGGCCTTCTCATCGTTCACACCGGCACCGGCAAGGGCAAATCGACCGCCGCGTTCGGTCTCGCGCTGCGCATGCTCGGCCGGGGGAAGCGCGTCGGCGTGGTGCAATTCATCAAGGGCGCCTGGCACACGGCCGAGCGCGACACGCTCGCCAGGTTCGGCGATCTCGTGTCGTGGCACGCGATGGGCGAGGGCTTCACCTGGGAGACGCAAGATCGCGCCCGCGACGTTGCCGCGGCGGAGCGCGCCTGGGAGAAGGCGCAAGAGCTGATCGCCGATCCGAGCTTCAGCCTCGTCATTCTCGATGAGCTCAACATCGCGCTCCGCTACGACTATCTCGACCTCAATCGCGTTTTGGCAACGCTCGCCTCGCGCCGCCCCGATCTTCATGTCGTCGTCACCGGGCGGAACGCCAAGCCCGAGCTGGTCGAAGCGGCGGACCTCGTCACCGAGATGACGCTCGTGAAGCATCACTTCGCCGCCGGCGTGAAGGCGCAGGAAGGGATCGAGTTCTGAGTCGTGACCGCGCGCGTGCTCATGTTCCAGGGAACGGGCTCCGATGTCGGCAAGTCGCTGATCGTTGCGGGTCTTGCGCGGGCGCTCGTCGCACGCGGGTTGAGAGTGCTGCCGTTCAAGCCGCAGAACATGTCGAACAACGCCGCCGTGACGGAAGACGGCGGCGAGATCGCGCGTGCTCAGGCGCTTCAGGCGCGCGCCGCGCGCGTGCCTCCGAGCGTGCACATGAACCCGGTCCTGCTCAAGCCGCAGAGCGAGATCGGCGCGCAAGTCGTGGTGCAGGGCCGCGTCCACGGCCGCGCCACCGCCGCCGAATACCAGCGCATGAAGCCCGACCTGATGCCGTTCGTGATGGAGAGTTTCGCGGCCCTGAAGGCCTCCGCCGATATCGTTCTGGTGGAAGGCGCAGGGAGCGCGTCGGAAGTGAACCTCCGCACTAACGACATCGCCAATATGGGCTTTGCTCGCGCGGCGGAAGCGCCGGTCGTCCTCATTGGCGACATCGACCGGGGCGGCGTGATCGCAAGCCTCGCCGGCACCAAGGCGGTGATCGACGCCCATGATGCAAGGCTGATCCGCGGCTTCATCGTCAACAAGTTCCGCGGCGACCCCACGCTTTTCGCCGATGGCATGGCGAAAATCGAAGCAGCGACCGGCTGGGAGGCGCTGGGGCTCGTGCCCTACTTTCCCGAAGCGCGGCTCTTGCCGGCGGAGGATGCGCTCGCGCTCGACGGCGACCGGCCGGCGAAGCCCGGCGCGCGCCTCAAGATCGCCGCCCCCATCCTGCCGCATATCGCCAATTTCGACGATCTCGATCCGCTCGACGCCGAGCCCGCGGTCGATCTCGTTCGCGTCCGCCCCGGAGAGGCGCTGCCCGGCGACGCCGATCTCGTCATCCTGCCGGGCTCCAAGGCGACCATCGCCGGCCTTGCCGCGCTCCGCGACGCAGGCTTCGATATCGACATCGCCGCGCATCATCGCCGCGGCGGCGCGGTGCTCGGACTCTGCGGCGGCTATCAGATGCTCGGCCGCGCCATCCACGATCCGCGCGGGATCGAAGGCCACGCGGGAAGCGCGTCCGGCCTCGGCCTGCTCGATGTCGAGACCACGCTATCGACGGAGAAGCGGCTCGAGCCGGCAAGCGGGGTCACGGCGAACGGCCTCCCCTTCAGCGGCTACGAGATGCATATGGGCGTGACCGAGGGGCCGGATTGCCGGCGCCCGTTCGCGCGTCTCGATGGTGGCGCGGCCGAAGGCGCAGTCGCGGCCGATGGACGCGTGATCGGCACCTATATTCACGGGCTATTCGCCGACGACCGCCAGCGCGCGGCGTGGCTTCAGCGCTTCGCCGCGGGAGGCGCGGCGATTGCCTACGATGCCCTGATCGAGGCGACGCTCGACAAGCTCGGCGCCCACCTCGCCGCCAATGTCGCGGTCGACCGGCTGCTCAAACTAGCGCGGTGAGTGCTGCGAGCGCGACCACGATGGCGATGAGAAGACCGTCGGCGCGGGCGTAGAGTTCGAGCGCGGCATGAATGTCGGCGGCGGTCGCCTCGCGCCGCCCGTCGCCCATGAAGGCGCCCTTTTGCTCCGCGCCGTCATAGGAGCGGGGACCGCCGAGAGAGAGTCCGAGCGCGCCGGCGAGCGCGGCTTCCGGGTATCCGGCATTTGGCGAAGCGTGCTTGCTGGCGTCGCGCCGCATCGCCTGCAATGCGTCCGAGGCCGAGCTGCGTTTGCTGAGCGAGGCTGCGGCGACGATGAGGAACGCCGAGAGCCGGGAGGCGGGGAGGTTGACCAGATCGTCGAGTTGCGCCGCGGTCCGGCCGAAATCGCGATAACGTTCGCTGCGGTGGCCGATCATGCTGTCGGCGGTATTGATCGCCTTGTAGAGCGCGGCGCCGGGAAGGCCGGCCAGCACCATCCAGAACGTCGGCGCCACGACGCCGTCGGAGAAGTTCTCGGCAAGGCTTTCGATCGCGGCCCGCGCTACGCCGGCCTCGTCGAGGTCGGCCGTGTCGCGCCCGACGATATGGGCAACGGCCTCGCGTCCCGCGGCGAGGCCTTTCTCTTCGAGCGCGTCGGCGACATCGGCGACATGGACGAAGAGACTGCGCTGCGCGAGGAGCGTGCTTGCGACGAGCGCAAGCGCGATCAATCCGAACGGAAGGAGAAGCAGCGCCACCTCGATGAAGAAGGCAACGACGCCGACAACGACGAGGAGCACAAGCAGCGCCGCGGCGCCCCATCTGCGGCGCGTCTCGGCATCGTCGCCGCGGTTGAAGCGGTGCTCGAGGATGGTAATGAGCCGGCCCATCCAGGTCACGGGATGGCCGATCGCGCGCGACAGCCGCTCGGGGTAACCGACCAGGAGCTCGATCAGCAAAGCAAGAAGCGTGAGTGGTGCGGACATGGACGCTTAACTGGATAACATGCCGCTCGCCGATCGCAACAATGCGCCGTCACGCGGCGCATCCCTGCTCGAGCGGCGACAGTCGAATGCTTGGATTAGTGTGCCCAGCGGCGGGCGTGCGCCTTCGCCGCTTCGAGATTGCCTTGCGCTTCTTCCGGCAAGAGCTTTGCTATCACGCCCATGGCGAGTTCGACGGAGATCTCGCTACCGCCGCATTCCTTGAGCTGCTCGCGCAGCCAGCCATAGATCTCTTCATCGCCCGCCTTGAGCCCGACAGCGATCTCTTCCAGCATCTGCACCAACGATTCTGCTGCCATCGTGCCCCTCCATCCCATGAGCCAAATGGCCATGGCTCGCGGCCGCTTGATCTACGCTCCTGGTGCGATCCCCCCGATTCGCGATCATACTCGCTCTTGGGCCGCTTTGACGTGGCGCGACGGCCACAGTCACCGTCTATTTCGGTCTAGTCGAGGCCCGGAACGAAGGAGAGTAGCCCGGAGGCGAGGCTCCGCGGCTTGGCCGGGGCTTCGGCCACCGGCACGTTTTCGTTGATCGACGGCCTGCACAGATGACGCCCGTTCCTGTTATTCGCGCGCAAGAGATCGACGTGGATGTGGTTGTAGTGGTGGCGGTCGCTGCCGGGGCCGAGCACGGTGTAGAACTCGTCGCACGCGCCGATGAACACGGCCTGGAGGAAGGCGCGCTCGCGGGGGCTGCCTCTCGACCAATCCTCCACCACGCTGATCTCCTCGCCGCCGGCGAGCCGGAAGCCCCCGATATCCAAGCCGTTGCCGAAAGCGTGCTCTGACGGCGCGCCCCAGGAATTGCTGTTCCGGCCGCGGCAGCCGTAAGAGGCGATCTGCTTGATCGCGACCACGGGGCGGCCGAAATAGCGATAGGCCGCCGGCTGGACGCTCGCCTTGACCCAGCGTTCGAGCCCGGCCGTCAGCGGGCAGCCGATGGTTGCCGCCGGCGCGACCCAGACCCGGCCGCCCGCGAGCCCCGAGACGCGCAACGGCCGTTCGAGCCCGCACACGCCGGGCCCGTCGATCTCCTCCATCGGCTGGATATAGGCCGTCGCCTGCACGGCGCCGCTCGCAAGACAGGCCCGTTCGGTTTCGCCCCGCCACGGCGCTCTTTGGCCCGAATTGAAGGTCCCGCCGCCGCCGCAGCCGGAAAGCGCCGCCACGGCAACCGCGGCGGCGAGGCTCGCTACGAGAAACAGAATTCGTGCCCCCATGGCCCCCAACTTGGGCCAAGGGTCTGAAAAATGTTTCAATAAGGGGTCAGGCTGCCAGCAGAAGCCAGAGCCCCATGCCGATGAGCGCCCCGGCCCAGATGAGGTCGAGATTGATCCAGCCGCGCCGCAGGAAGTCGAGCCCGACCCACTCGTAGACGGCGAGCGCGACCGCGCCGGTCGTGACCAGCATCGCGAGGCTGTGCGCGAGGACCGCGAGCGCAGCGACGCCGAGCGGTGCCGTCGCCGGCATGTGCCCCGCATGTTCTCCCGCTTGTACGAGCGGCATCAGCACCGGGACGAGCATCATGCCGGCGCCGTGGACCGTCGCCATGACGAACGACCACGCTGCGAGCCCGAGCAATCCGGTCGTAAGCCCGATCCGCAAACGATGCCTGTGCCCGAAGGAGAGGTGATAGACGCCCCACGCAACGAGGACGAGGCCGGCGACGATGCGAAAGGCGTTCTCATCGATCGTTTGCCCAAGCGCGATCGCGGCATAGACCACGACGGCGACCGCGGCGGCGTGTCCGAGCGCGATGGGAACGAGAGAGATGAGCACGACCTTGCGGCTCCGCCGATAGAGCCCGAGCGCGACCGCGAACAGCCAGCCCATCGCCGGATTCAAGCCGTGAACGGCGCCAAGACCGATCAGGACGAGCCAAGGCCAGACTTCGCCGGCGCTCAATTCAGGCTCACGGATAGCAGTAGGAGTCCGAGGAGCAGTCGCCCCCTTGCAGCCGAACTTGATGCGGGCGGTGGCTCTTGGGCCAGGTGACGAAGAAGCGCGGGTCGAACGCGATGCCGCCGCTGTTCCCCGCGTCGAGCTTCACCATCCAGCCGTCGATGCCCTCGGGATAGAATTGCGGATCGATCGCGCCGTAGAGCGAGTTGGTGAAATAGACGCGCTTGCCATCCCGGCTGATCTCGACCATCTGCGGGCCGCCGTTCAACGGGCCGTTCGCCTTCGGATGCGACGCGCGCGAGACGATGCCGCCGATCCTGACCGTGCCGGTGAGCTTGGGCTGGAACGGGTCGCTCACGTCGTATTGGCGCAGATCACCCGTTCCCCAGCACGCGACGTAAAGGAAGCGGTCGTCCATCGACAGGTCGATATCGGTGACGAGCGGGGGCACGGCCTTGAAGCCTTTCAGCACCGGCGGCAGAAGATCGGGGTCGGCCGGCTCCGCCGGAATCTCGATCACCTTCTTGACCGCCCATTTGTCGCCGTCGCGATGCCAGCACCAAATGGACGCCGATAAATCCTTGAGGCTCACGACGCAATTGACGAAGCCGTAGGCCTTGGTCGGATCGTGCGCCGGGCGAAGCTCGAACACGAGCTGATAGTCGGGACCGAAGTCGATCTCTTGCAGATGCTTCCGCTTGTGCAGGTCCCAGAAATGGAGCCGGCGTCCGTATTGAGCACCGAGCAGGATCTCCGGCACCAACCCGTTCTCGATGGTGTTGGGCGTGCCCCATTCGCTCGTCACCAGCGTGTCGTAGCCGAGATGCCACCAGGCGTCGTAAGCGAGACGCTGCGGCCCGCGCTCGACCTCCCAGCGGCCGAGCACGTCGAACGTCTCGGGGTCCATCAGGAAAACGCCGCCCGGCGTCTCGCCCTTCGCGTTGCCGAGCGCGGAGACATAAATGCCCTCGGGCCCGCAATGGACGGTGTGCGGCCGCGAGTAGCCCGTGGCCTCGATCAGTTCCTCGGGCTCGATCACCCGCACGATGCTCGGCCGTCTCGGATCGGACTTGGTGTCGATGATGTGGATGCGGGACGAGCGCAGGCCCGGGACCACGAGGTAGCGCCGCTCGGTGTGGGGATGCGGCGCGTTGGGGCAAAGACAGGAGCTGCACGCGTTCCAGCCGTAGTGGTGAAGCTCGTCGCCGACATTCGGCATGTCGACGCCGCCCACGATCGTCGCATAGCTCGGCGAGGCGGGATCGACATCGACCACGGCGAGCGAGTCGGGAACCTCGCGCTTGGGCGCGAACGCCGCGACATAGGCGAGCGTCTCAGCCGGCGCTTTGGCGGCGAGCCGCGGCGAAGGGTAGAATGTCGGGTCTGGCGTCCATCGGGTCATCGCAGTGCTCCTTCCGCCCCGAACGATCTTCGCCTTACGCCGCTTCGGTGGCAAGCCGCTCCGCGCCTACGGGAAACTCACCACCTGATCGAGGAGAGGGAGTTCGTTCGCGTGTGGCCCGGAAAGAGCGTCCTTGTCGATCGTCACCACGCCGCCCGTAAACAGAGGTTGCTCGTCGGCGAGGCGCCCCTGCCCGGTGAACGAATCGAAGGCGAAAGGAAGCCCGTTCGACACGAGCGGCGACGGTCCGTCCATGACATGGAAATGCAGATGCGGCGAATCCGTATTGCCGCTATTGCCGAGGAGGCCGAGCACTTGCCCGGTCTTGATCTTGTCGCCGACCTTCACCCGCACGCTTCCCGGCTGCATATGCGCGTAGAAGGCGAAGCGGCCATCGCCGATATCGACCACGACATGATTGCCCGCGGCCATCTCGATCGTGGCGTCGGCGGGAAGCTTGCCCGGAACCTGCTCGGGCAGGCCGTTCTCGGTTTCCACCACCGTCCCATCGGCCACGGCATGGATCTCGTCGCCGAAATAGGCGTAGCTCGACAGCTGGTCGATAGGGCCCGAGTTCAGCCGGTTGTCATCGTTCAGCTGCACGAAATCGATGGCGAAGCGCTCGGCCACGCGCACCGCGCCGTTGAGCGGCAGCGTGGCGCCGCGATGGTAGCTGTAGGGCGTGCAGCATCCCCCGCCCGCCACCCAGCGCGAACCTTTGAGCGGTGGAGCGATGACGACGGCGGCGGGCCCCACCGAAAGCGGGTCGGTGACGAATGTCAGTTGCTCCGGCGGCGCCGGCGCCGGGTCGCGATCGCCGCTCGCCGGCTCTTCCGGGGCCTTCGCCACGGAGATGGTAAAGCGATGGCGCAGGGCTTTCGGCAGCGTGGCCTCCTTCGCCAGCGTCACGTCCATGAACACGAAGCCGGAGCCGCCCGCGGCGAGGCTCGTTCCCTTCGCGCTGCCATTTAGCCGCACCATCTTCTCGAGCCCTTCGCCTTCGAGCGTTCCGATCACCGCCCCGCTTTCGGCGTCGAGCGTCTCGATCTTTTCGAGCGAGACCGCGCCCGGCGCCATGTTCATGAGCGCGAACTCGTAGGCGAGATGGATCTTGCCGTCTGAGCCGGTGACGGGATTCGGCGGCGCGATCGGCGTTGCAACGAGCGGCGCCGCGACCTCGGCGGCTTGCTCCACCTCCGCCTTCGCCGCACCCGCCAAGCCGAACGCGATCACAAGGATGGCGATCAGGCACCAAGCCGACATTTTGTCTTCGATGCCGTCGCAACGCATAGTCATTGGTTCGATCCTCCTCGGCGCTCTCTGGTCATGAACGAATTCTAGCTAAAGTCCGAGCGTCTTGCGTGCCTTCGCCGTAATCGATTGGCGGGTCGCGAAGAAACCTTCCCACGGGTCGCGCTTCAGCGCCTTCAGCCGCGCCGGCAGCGTCTTGACCGTGTAGGGGGCGGCGGTCTTCAAGCCCTTGAGTTCGTCCCAGCGGAGCGGGCAGGCGACGGGCGCCCCCTTTTTCGCCCGGGTCGAGTAGTTGACGATAGCCGAGCCGCCGCGCCCATTGCGGAGATAGTCGACGAAGATCTTGCCCTCGCGCGTCTTCTTCAAAGGATTGGCCGTGTAGCGGTCGGGGCGCGCGGCGACCAGCGCATCGGCCACCGCTTTTGTGAAAGGCTTCACTTCGCCCCAGCCAAGCTTGGGCGCGATCGGCGCGACGATGTGCAAGCCTTTGCCGCCGGTCGATTTGAGAAAACTCTTGAAGCCGAGATCGGCGAGGAAGTCGCGCACCTCGATCGCGCCCGCTTTCAGCGTTGCAAGATCGAGGTCCTCGTCGGGATCGAGATCGAACACGATGCGGTCGGGCTTGTCGATGTGATCGAGTGACACGCCCCAATCGTGAATCTCGAGCACGCCGATCTGCACCATTCCGAACAGACCGGCTTCGCCGTCGATATAGAGATACTTCTTCTTGGTCTCGCCGCCCGCGATCGCGACTTCTTTGATGGTGTCGCTCATGCCCTTCATGGCATGGCGCTGGAAGAAGCACTCGTTGGTGTAGCCTTCGGGGCAACGCACGAGACTGATCGGACGCCGCGCGACGTAGGGCAGCATGAGCGGCGCGACGGTTTCGTAATAGTGGGCGAGATCGAGCTTGGTGAAGGCGATATCGGGAAACAGCACCCGGTCGGGATTGGTGAGGGTGACGCCGTCGAAACTGGACTCGTCCTTTTTCGAAGCGCTCGTTCTTGCCATGCTCGCCTCCTGGTCTTCCGCCCCCTCGCCTCTCACGTCGCGCGCCGGCTTGTCCTCGCGCAAGCCCTTATAGCTCGGATGCCTGAGCCGTCCGTCACGGGTCCGCTCGGCAAAGCTCACTTGGCACACGAGCTTCGGTTCGAGCCACACCGCGCCCTTGCGCTCCGCGGCGGGGACCTCGACGAATGCGGACGTGGCGCGCTCCAGCGGCTTGAATCGCCGCGACAGCGTCGTGAAATCGGCCGCGTCGAATCCAGTACCGACCTTGCCGGCATAGACGAGCTTGCCATCGGAAAACTCGCCGAGCAGAAGCGAGGAGAATGGCTTCCCCCTTACATCGGAGCGGCTGTAGCCGCCGATCACGAATTCCTCGCCGCGCTTGCTTTTGATCTTGAGCCAGTCCCTGCCGCGGCCCGAGACGTAAGGCCGGTCCGCGCGCTTCGAGACGATGCCTTCGAGCCCGGCCGCTTCCGCTTCGGCGAAGAACTCCGCGCCCGAGCCCGCCACGTAATCGGCATAGACGAGAAAGTTGGAGACGCCGTTCTCCTCCATCAGGCTTGCGAGCCTGGCCCGGCGCTGTTTCAGCGTCTTCTTGCGCCAGTCCTTGCCGTCGAGAGAGAGCAGGTCGAAGATGAAATAGCGGATCGAGCCGTGCGGGCTGTCGATATGCTCTTGCAGCGATTTGAAATCGGTGACGCCCGAAGGCAGCACGAAGGCGATCTCGCCGTCGAGAAGCGCGCTTCTTGCCGGAAAGGTCAGGAGCGCTTTGGCGATTGCCGGGAAGCGCACCGTCCAGTCGAGCCCGCTCCGGCTGAACAGCGTGGTCGCATCGCCCGCTTTGCGGCCGATGATGCGGTAGCCGTCATACTTGATCTCATGGAACCAGTTCGGCCCGGCCGGCACTTCGGTCTCGAGCGTCGCAAGCTCGGGCGCGACGAAATCCGGACCTAGCGCGCGGGCGACTTTCGCTTGGGCTTTGCCGCGCCCGCGCGTTTTGCGCGCCGCACCGGAGTTTTTTTTTGAGCCTTCGAGGTCCAGATGGGCACGTCGCCCGACCTGATCTGCTCCATGGTGCGGCCGCTTCGGGCGCTCGTATCGTAGGTCTCGGTCGGCTCGTCGCCGTCGCCGGCGTAGTCGTCGCGCTTCTTGATGAGGAGCCAGTTCTGGCGGCCGCGATCCTCTTTGCGCGGTTTCATGCGCACGAGCACGAAATCGCCCTTGAGCCGCTTGCCGTGGAGGCGGAACTTGAGGTCGCCCTTGGCGAGGCCCTCGTCGGGGTCGCCGATCGGCTCCCAGGTGCCCTCGTCCCAGATCATCACGGGCCCCGCGCCATACTCGCCCTTGGGGATGACGCCTTCGAAGCCGCCATATTCGAGTGGGTGGTCCTCGGTCATGACCGCAAGCCGCTTTTGGCTCGGGTCGAGGCTCGGGCCTCGGGTGACGGCCCAGCTTTTCAGCACGCCGTCATGTTCGAGCCTGAAATCGAAATGGGTGCGGCGCGCCTCGTGCTTCTGGATCACGAAGCTGTCGCCGCCCTTGGGCTTGACCTTGGCTTTGGGCTCGGGCGTCTTGGCGAAATCCCGCTTCGCCTTGTAGGTGGCGAGGAGATCGCGGCCTCCGGCGCCCCCGCGAACGGCGCGCGCCATGGTTTAGGCCGATTTCCGCTTGGGCGCGCCCTTCGCCGCCTTCTTGCCGGTTCCGCGAGCCGATGCCGCGCCGCGCTTGGGCGCCGCTTTGGCGGCAGCGCCCTTGCCTTGCCCGACCGACCGCTTCAGCGCATCCATGATGTTGATGACCTTGGCGCTTCCCGGCATCTCGGTCACGATCTCGGGCGCGCGGTCTTCGAGCTTGGCGTTGATCAGCTCCCACACCGCTTCGCTATAGGCGTCTTTGAGCGCTTCCGGCTCGAACTTGCCGGTCTTCCGCTTGATCAGCTCCTTGGCGAGATCGAGCGCTTCCTTGTCGGCCTTGACTTCGGTGATCTCCTTGAACAGGGGATCGGACGCGCGAATTTCGTTGGCGTGGCGCAGCACTTCGAGCAGGAGGCCCTTGCCGAACGGCTTGATGGCAACGATGTTGCCGCGCCCGCGCAAGATGAACTGGCCGACGCCGATCTTGCCGGTTTCCTTCAGCGCTTTCTGGATGATGGAATAGCCCTCGTCTGCCAAGTCGCCGTCGGGGAGCAGGTAGTAGGGCGTCTCGAAGTAGCGGTCGTCGATCGCTTCCTCGCCGACGAAGCGCACGAGCTCGATGGTCTGCTTGGCCTCGAGCTTGAGGTCGTCGATCTCCGCCGGGTCGACCAGGACATATTTGCCCTTCTCGTACTCGTAGCCCTTGGTGATCGCCTCGTTCTCGACCGGTCCGACGCCCGGCACCACCTTCTGGTAGCGGACGCGCTTGCCGGTCGGCTTGTGGATCTGGTGGAACTCGATGCGGCGCTCCGCGGTGGTGGCGGGGTAGAGCTTGACCGGAATATTGACCAGGGAAAGCCGCAAATGGCCGGTCCAGAACGCGCGGGGTGCCATACTCGATACTCCTCGAAAAAAAACGTTTGCCAGGCCGAAACCGGACCGGGGATTTGGATCAACTGGGAGCAGAAATCGGCTGATTTCGGCCAAATTCTGCCGGTTGGAGGCTCATTCCTCTATCTTATAACCGTTTTCCTTAAGCATACGTTCGAGCGCTTGCGGAAAGGTGAGCCGAACTGTCGCGACCGGGCACTCCCCGTCGTCGTTCAATGGCTTGTCGCAAAATTCGAGTCCCCAGTCCGAGGCGTGGTCGTAATAGGCGAGCATCGTCTCCCAGGCGCTCTTCCCCTCTCCGAGCAGGATCTTCTCGCCGACATAGCCGGCAAGGAACCCGTTCACGTCGCTCCCGTCCGGCACGTTGTTGGTCATGCTCTTGAGCCAGGCGGCATGGGCGGGCTTGAAGCGTTCCTCTCTTGTCACGTCCTTGACGCCGCCATTGTCGATGGCGAGCAGGTTGAGCGGCGCCTCCGAGCAGGCGTAGCAGGCGAAAGCGTAAAGAAAGGCGTTGTCGCGGATCATGAACTCGTAGCGGCCGTCGCCGTTCACGTCGGTCGCGAGCAGCGGCTCACCGTCGAACTCGCCGAGCGCGACCGTGGTCCAGTTCGAGCCGTCGGGGGTTGCCGTGACGACGCTCGTGTCGGAGCAGCAATGCGCCCCGCCGGTGTAGAACGACACCACGACTTCAGGGTATGGGTTGCTTCCGTCGATCTCGGCGATCTGCACGCTGACCGGGGGATCGGCGAAGCCTGAACCCTCACCTTCGAGCTTGGCGACTTCCTTGTCGCCGGCAAACACGGTGACGACCGGCGCGCGCGTGACCTCGCCGTCCTCGCCCTCGCCCTCGCCGTCCTCGCTCTTTTCTTCCGTGTAGCTCAGCACGGCCTTGATCGCCCCTTGCGCGATCTCCTGGGGCGCCGGCGCGGTGTCCTCATTGCCATTGCCGGCCTCGATCTTCAGCGTGTTGTCGCTGCTTGCGATGTCCGGCGCCGCGCGATATTTCGCGTCCGCTTGCTTGACGGCCTCGGCGAGCGTCGCGGCCGCATTAGCGCCGCCTTGTGTCGCGATGATGACGGCAGAAAGCGAAAGGCAGCAAAGCAAGGAGACGATCGGACTCACGGGGAGACTCGCGGACAGGACGATGAAACTCGCGCTTCCGGCGCGCGTTGTCTATTCTAGCCGGGAGGCCCCGCCCGTCCTACATTAACCTTTGACGCAGGGGCGCGCGGCGCCTAGCAGTCGGGATCGGCTATGAACGAGATCAGCAAGAGAATTGAGCCGGTCGCGCCCGCGGTCGTCGTCACCGGCGCGACGCAAGGGCTCGGCAAGGCGCTGGCGGAGGAGTTCGCCCGCGCGGGCCACACCCTTCTTCTTGTCGCGCGCGACGAGACGGCGCTCGCCACGGTCGCGAAGGCGCTCTCAAGAGAGCACAATGTCGAGGTGAAGTTCGTCGCGGCCGATCTCTGCACGGTCGAGGGCTGCGATGCGGTCGAGAAGGCGCTCGCGCGGAGCGGGCTCTACGCCGACATTCTCGTCAACAACGCCGCGATCATGTCGGCCGGCTTCTTCCAGGACCAGGACCCGGCGACGCTGCGG
>DASTKZ010000005.1:0-6955 GCA_035715445.1 Methyloceanibacter sp. | reverse complement strand
GTTTCGCCGCCATTCACCGCCTCGCCGGGAAGCGGCTGGGACGGCGTGGGCTTGGCGTCGGGACCCTGGTAGGTGGCTTCGAGATCGATGATGTCGCGCAGGAGAATCTTGCCGTCGTTCAACTCGTCGCGCCAGATGATGATGGCCTGGAAGGTGAGCGGGCTCTCGCACAGGCCGGCAATCATCGCTTCGCGGCCGGCTTCAATGCGCTTGGCGATGGCGATTTCGCCCTCGCGCGAAAGAAGCTCGACCGAGCCCATCTCGCGCAAATACATCCGGACCGGATCGTCGGTGCGCTCCGTCGGCTCCTTGGTGGTCTCGGCCTTGGCCACCGGCTGAGGCGCCACGACCGCGCGCGGACTTTCGGCGGCACCTTCCTCGCCGGTTTGTTGCGGCGTCTCTTCCGCCTCGTCGGTGTCGATGACGTTGATGCCCATGTCGGACAGCATCGACATGGTGTCCTCGATCTGCTCGGAGGACACCTCTTCGGAGGGAAGCACTTCGTTCAGCTCGTCATAGGTCACGAAGCCGCGCGCCTTCGCGGTCTTGATCAGCTTCTTGACTGCCGCGTCGGACATGTCGAGCACGGGGCCGTCGGCCGGCTCCGCTGGGGTTTGCTCTTGATCCTCGGCTTCAGCGGCTTTGGTTGCCATTCAGATACTCCGCGACCTTCAGGTTTCGTTCTTGCTTGGCAACGCACTCGCCAAAACGACAAGCGGCGTCGCGCCATTCTCGCGCTCCGCCCGGGCGCAAACTCCGACAAGCGATTAACGGGTGCTCCGTTAATCGTCAATTAAGCATGGATCCGCTCCTTGGCCTGGCGCTGAACTTTTTTACTCGCGCCAAGCTTTGGGTCTATTGCCACGCTCCCTAAAGAATTCGGGCCAAGGGCCGGAAAACCCAAGGCTCCCACGTGCTCTTTACTTCGACAACACTACCCGGCGCGGCCAGTTCCGGCGGTGTGGCTCGACGCGATTTAGGTCTGTTCGGGCCCTCGCGGAGCCTGTTCTGCCCCGAAAACCATGGCCACGCGTGATTGCACGTCTTGAAGCTTCACTTGGCGAGGGGCTTTGCGCCTGTCAAGGCCGGGAGCCCCTCGGAACCCGTGATTTTCTTAGGTTTCACTTGGCACTTTGCCTGCCACATCGCGTCATTCGGCCTAGTCCTGCCGTTCCGGACGGCGCCCGCGCTGGGCGGCGATATTGGCGCCTTTGAGCCGGACAATCGTCTCCTCGAAGCGCTTGGCCGCGTCGCGGTCGCCGGCATCGTCAGCCGCGTGCTGATTGCCGATGCCTGCCACTTGCTGCTGAAGGGCGGCGAACCGCTCGAACTCGGCCTCGCTCGCCTCGGCAAGACGATCGGCGCCTTGCGCAAGCTCGCGGGTCAGGTTCGGCAGCGCCCGGAACCGGTAGATGAGGTCGGCGAACTGCGCCTCGACCTCGTCCTTCGGGCTTTCGGGATCGAGAAAGCCGACGCGCTTGAAGGCGCTGTCGCGCAAAAGCTCGGCAAAGAACTTGCCATGGCCGCTCGCCTCGATCCTCTCGGCAATGCGCTCCGCGGTCGGGTGTCCGTCCTCGAGGATGATGCCGGTCACCGTGCTGAGCAGGCCAGCGAGCTTTCGATCCCTGATGTCGAGCGCCGACACTTCCTCGGCGAAACGGTCGATCAGCCAAGGATGATTGATGAGCGCAAGAGTGATGACGGTTGCGAAGCCGTAGGGCGATTGGATCGGCGGCGGCCCCATCCGCCTCGTGCTCCGCGGCGCATCGGCGGCAGGCTTGCCGCGCCTTGAACCCTGCTCGCGCCACAGCGCGAAGAGCCGGTTCTTCACCTCGCGGCGATAATGCTCTCTCACCCGGGCATTCGCGATCCCGGCGAGCAAGGCTTCAAGCCGCGCTTCGAACGCGGCGCGCCGCTCCGGGGTGTCGGTCGGGTGAGCCTTGAGCTCCCTCTGCCACAGCGCATCGATCAGCGGCCGGGCGCCGGCAAGACAGTGCTCAAGTGCGCTCGCGCCCTTTGTCCGCACCAGATCGTCGGGGTCGGAGCCCTCGGGGAGAAACGCGAAGCGGAACGAGCGGCCTTCGCGCAAATTCGGCAACATGCGGTCGATGGCGCGCGCCGCCGCCGCTTCCCCGGCCCGGTCGCCATCGAAACAGACGACGGGTTCCGCCGCAAGCTGCCACAGCAATTCCATCTGGCGTTCGGTGAAGGCGGTGCCGAGGGTGGCGACGGTGTTGGCGAAGCCCGCCTGATGAAGCGCGATCACATCCATGTAGCCTTCGACCACGATCAGTTCGCCGCTGTCGAATGTGGTTTTCCGCGCGCGGGCGAAATTGAAAACGGTCGAGCCTTTGTCGAACAGCCTCGTCTCGGGCGAGTTGAGGTATTTCGGCTCGGCGTCGGGATCGAGCGCGCGCGCCCCGAAAGCGATCACGCGCGATTTCGCATCGAGAATGGGGATGACGAGACGGTTGCGGAACCGGTCATAGGTTGCGCGCCCGTCATCGGGCTTGACGAGAAGTCCGGCCTCCAGCAGCTGCGCCTCGGCGAATCCCTGTTTGAGCAGCGTAGCTTTCAGCGCGTCCTTCGCGTTCGGCGCAAAGCCGATGCGGAATTGTTGCAAGGTCTCGGGCGGCAATCCCCTGCGCTCGGCGTAGCCGAGTGCTGCGCGCCCATCGCGCGCGTGCAGCGCTTCGGTGAAGAAGCGCGCGGCGGCTTCGAGCGCATCGAACAGGCCGAGGCGTTGCTTCTCGGTGCGTTCGAATTGCGGATCGGGCTTCGGCAGCTCGAGACCCGCCTCGCCCGCGAGTCGCTCGACCGCCTCCGGAAACGAGAGTCCTTCCGTCTCCATGACGAAGGTGAAGATGTCGCCGTGCTTGCCGGAGGAGAAGTCGTGGTAGAAGCCCTTCTGGTCGTTGACGGTGAAGGACGGCGTCTTCTCCTTGTTGAAGGGGCTCAAGCCCTTCCATTCGCGGCCCGCGCGTTTCAGCGGGACGCGGCGCGAGACCACCTGCGAGACAGGCAGCCGGGCGCGAATCTCATCAAGGAACGAATCGGAGAACTTCATCGCTTCGGAGTGAGCGCCGCCTTTCGCGTCGAGCCAATCGGCGAATCGGATGCTTCACCGTTATCCACGCTACAGCCCTGCCGGAACAAGTCGAGAACATAAACAAAGACGCCCCCCCTATAAGAGGGAGGGCGCCATGCTTCTGCCCGCGATGGGGCGTTCGCGGAATGCTCAGTTCCGTCCGCTCGAACCGGTGAAGATCAGCTCGGCCGGCGCCACGACCGCAAGCGTGGAGGCATCGGCGCCGCAAAGTAGGCTCATCGATTGGCGCTGGGAGCCGTCGAGCGCCAGGATCTGCCCAGGCTTCAAGCTGACGCGAACCCGCGTCGAAGCGTAGGGCGCGGTCGCCTCGGCATCCTTCCAGGTGACGGCGTTCACGGCGCATCCCCCGCGCTCCGGGGCGAAATAAGCGACGACGCGCTGGTTGCCGGCCGTCACAAGAATTGGCTCGGACGGACCAACGGGTCCAAGATTTTGCGCAGGCGCCTCGGCGCCGAGGACGGGTCCTGCGGCGGCGGTGAGCGCAAGCGCGACGAGCGCGCTCACAGCGGCGCGGAAACGGGAAGGTGAGAGCTTTGCCATGACTGGCCTCCTTTCAATGCACGCATCGAATCAATGTACCGCAGTTGCAGTGTATGCTGCATTGCGGCATCTATATTGAAACCATGTGACGATTCGATGTTGCGGTGCGAAGACAAAAGGCCGCGTGGCTTCCCGTCGCAGGCAGAACCCGAAGAGGCGATTTGATTTTCAGATCGATGGTGGCAGCGAGCACGGGGCGCTCGCTCGGCTCAAGATGTGGGCCACGTTAGAAAACAGACGATGTCATACCGGCGAAAGCCGGTATCCAGCTTTTGGGTTTGCGCTTCGCGCGCTGGATTCCGGCTTGCGCCGGAATGACGAGGCCGTAACCAGGCGCTAGCCGAGCTTCGCTTTCACAAGCGCGCTCGCCTTGGCGAAGTCCATTTGGCCGGCGTAGCGCGCCTTCAGCTCGGCCATCACCTTGCCCATGTCCTTCACGCCCGATGCGCCCGTACTGGTGAGCGCATCGGCAATCGCCTTGTCGAGTTCGGCGGCAGAGAGCTGCTTCGGCAGGAACTCGCGGATGATGACGATCTCCTCGGCCTCCTGCTTGGCGAGCTCGGCGCGGCCGGCATCGGCATAGATCTTCTCCGACTCTTCGCGCTGCTTGATCATCTTGGCGAAGAGCTCGAGCAGCTCGGCGTCGGTCGCTTCGCCCTTGCCGGCCGTGCGGGCGGCAATGTCGCGATCCTTGATGGCGGCGCTCATCAGCCGGAGCGTCGAGATGCGGCGCTTGTCTTGCGCCTTGGTGGCAGCCTTCAAGGCGGCGGTGACGGTGTCGCGCATGGATGTTCGGCTGGGTTCGGGAAGGAAGTTTCCAAGCTAATCGAGGGCGAAAACTGGAGCAAGGGATTTCGTTGACCTAAGCTATTGTTCTAACAACAAAATATTTTGCCCTGTGGATTGACCCTCGCGGTCGCGTGGCCTAAGAGTCCGCGGGCCTTGCGCGGATTCTGCGCGCGCCTCAAGCCCTTGTAGTCGTAGTCCTTGCACCCGACTTAGCAACCGGGCGCCTCCCGCCGAGCGGCGCCTACTAAGAGACGATGACCGACACGCGTGAAACTCTGGCCGCAGAGGCCCAGTCGCCGCGCGCGCGCGGGGAAGCCGGATGGGCCGAGGAGCAGCCGACCGGCCTGCTCGTGCTTGCCGACGGCACTATCATCGAAGGCAAGGGCGCGGGCGCAGCCGGCATCGCCGTGGGCGAAGTCTGCTTCAACACCGCCATGACCGGCTACCAGGAGATCCTGACCGATCCCTCCTATGCCGGGCAGATCATCACGTTCACCTTTCCCCATATCGGCAATGTCGGCACCAATGGCGAGGATATGGAGGCGGGCAGCCTCGCCACTGGCGGGGTGCGCGGTTCCGTGTTGCGCGCGAACATCACCGCGCCGTCGAATTGGCGCGCGTGCCAAGACCTCGATGCCTGGCTCAAAGCGCGCGGCATCATCGCTTTGACGGGAATAGATACCCGCGCGCTGACGACGCTGATCCGCGAGAAGGGCATGCCGAACGCGGTGATCGCGCATGCGCCGGATGGCAAGTTCGACCGCGAGGCGCTGAGGCGGGAACTGGCCTCCTTCCCCGGCATGGTCGGGCTCGATCTCGCCAAGGACGTGACCTCGGGCCAGAGCTATAGCTGGGACGAGACGGCGTGGCAGTGGGGCAAGGGCTATGGGCGGCAGGAAGCCCCGCGCTTTCACGTCGTCGCCATCGATTACGGGCTCAAGCGCAACATCTTGCGCGAGCTTGCGACCGTCGGCTGCCGGCTCACGGTCGTGCCGGCGACAACGACGGCCGAAGAGATTCTCGAGCGGAAGCCGGACGGGGTGTTTCTGTCGAACGGACCCGGCGACCCGGCGGCGACGGGACTCTATGCCGTGCCCGAGATCCGGAAGCTCGTGGCCGCGGGGCTCCCCGTCTTCGGCATCTGTCTCGGTCATCAGATGCTCGGCCTCGCGCTCGGCGGCACCACGGCCAAGATGCATCAAGGCCATCACGGCGCGAACCACCCGGTGAAGGACTTCACCACCGCGAAGGTCGAAATCACCTCGATGAATCACGGCTTCGCGGTCGACCACGACAGTTTGCCCGGAGATGTCGAGGAGACGCATGTCTCCCTGTTCGATGGCTCCAATTGCGGCCTCAAGGTGAAGGACCAGCCTGTGTTCTCGGTGCAGTACCATCCCGAGGCGTCGCCCGGACCGCAAGACAGCCACTATCTCTTCACCCGCTTCGTCGCGATGATGGAGCAACGGCAGCGCGAGGGGGCGGACTAACGATGCCCAAGCGCACCGACATCAAGTCGATCCTGATCGTGGGCGCAGGGCCGATCGTCATCGGCCAGGCCTGCGAGTTCGACTATTCGGGCACGCAAGCCTGCAAGGCTCTCAAGCAAGAGGGCTACAGGATCGTGCTCGTGAACTCGAACCCGGCCACGATCATGACCGATCCCGACGTCGCCGACGCCACCTATATCGAGCCGATTACGCCGGAGTTCCTTACCCAGATCATCGAGAAGGAGCGCCCCGACGCGCTCCTGCCGACGATGGGCGGGCAGACCGCGCTCAACGCGGCGCTTAGCCTCGAGCGGGCCGGAGTGCTCAAGAGATACGGCGTGGAGATGATCGGCGCGCGCGCCGAGGTGATCGACAAGGCCGAGGATCGCGAGCTGTTCCGCGAGGCGATGCACAAGATCGGGCTCGAGACGCCGCGCTCTCGGCTCGCCGACGCCGCCACGCTCAAGCGCGCCGACCGAAAGAAATACAAGGACGAGGTGGACCGCATCGAGTCTGCCCATGCCGATGCGGAAGCGCGCGATTTGGCCCTTGCCAAGTTCGAGGCGGAGTGGGCCCGGGGCGAGAACGAGCGGCGCCGGCGCTATGTCGAGAAGGGCCTGATCGAGGCGCTCGATGCGCTGTCCGATATCGGCCTGCCCGCCATCATTCGCCCCTCCTTCACCCTCGGCGGCACCGGCGGCGGCATCGCCTATAACCGCGAGGAGTTCCTCGAAATCGTCGAGCGCGGGCTCGATGCCTCGCCCACGTCCGAAGTGCTGGTCGAGGAATCGGTGCTCGGCTGGAAGGAGTACGAGATGGAGGTCGTCCGCGACAAGGACGACAACTGCATCATCATCTGCTCGATCGAGAACGTCGATCCGATGGGCGTGCATACCGGCGATTCCATCACGGTGGCCCCGGCGCTGACGCTCACCGACAAGGAATATCAGATTATGCGCAACGCCTCGATCGCGGTGCTGCGCGAGATCGGGGTCGAGACCGGCGGTTCGAACGTGCAGTTCGCGGT
>DASTKZ010000004.1:0-62038 GCA_035715445.1 Methyloceanibacter sp. | reverse complement strand
ATTCGCCCGGCAGGGTGAAGGCCGGCGGCGGCGAGCACAACGCGCTTTAGGTGAATTCAAAAAGCGACGGCCGTAAGCGCGCCTTGAATGTGATCTGTGAGGCAGAGCACATGCCGTTCCGTCACGAGGATACATCGGCCTTCGGACCAGACGATCTGAAGACCCTTCACGAGGTGTTCGAACGAGTTTGGGAGAGGCTTCGCGCAGAGGGCTATGACAGGGACGAAAAAGAGCGCGAAGACGCTAGGCGTCTCTTGGCAACGTGCATCATGACATATGCCAAGCCGCGGCAATTGGATGTTGAGATGCTGTTCGAACGCTGTCTCGGTGCATTCCATCAGCACTGAGGTTTTTAGGGGCGCCCGCCGAAGCGAGCTATGAGCGATAAGGGCCGAAGGGCCTTGGAGGCGGGAGCATCGCCGAGGTCTCCTTGATGTCTCCCGCGTCCCGTTCCGCGCCAGGTGGTGCAGAAAGCGAAACCACCCTGTCAGCGTTCCTATTCTGCGACGTTCTCTTAGACGTTGCGTGCCACGGTCGGGGTCACGCCAAGCTACTGTTCGTCCGAGAGCGACAACCCTTTTTGGACGGCTTGGTCGGAGACTGACCTTGCGCGCTGCGAATGCGTCTTCGTAGCGAGCCCGTGAGCGCGTTCCGCCACGCCGCCTGCTTGACCGGGAGGGAACAACATTCCGCGAGCCCTATTGACGTAGTCCCAGTCTTGAGCCGAAGCCGAGCTGCCGGCAACAGCGACGATGAGCGCGGCGGCGGCAAGGGCGGAAAGCCTGTGGCGGATGGCTGTGCGGGTCGTGGCAATCTCCTCTCGCGGGTCTGGATACACGTTCGACGCCGCGTGCCTTCGCCAGGTTCATCGTCAAAAGGGCGGCTTTTTGCGCTATGCTCCCTCATGGTCGAACGCGTCCTCGCCACGGATGAAACGCTCAAGCTGATCGAGCGGCTGCGCGCCAAGCATGGGCCCTTGATGTTCCATCAATCGGGCGGCTGCTGCGACGGTTCGGCGCCGATGTGCTATCCCGAAGCCGAGTTCCGCGTCGGCGGCAACGACGTGAAGCTCGGCGAGATCGGCGGCGCTCCCTTCTATATGGACGCCGACCAGTTCGACTACTGGAAGCACACCCAGCTCATCATCGACGTCGTTCCCGGCCGCGGCCACGGCTTCTCGGTTGAAGCGCCCGAAGGCGTGCGCTTCCTGACCCGGAGCCGCGTCTTCACCGACGAAGAGGCCGACGCGCTCGCGGCTGCTTCCCGCTAGCGCGCCTTCGGCCGCTTGGGTTTCGTGGCCTGGCGGGGATATCCCGCGCGTTTGGGCGCGACCTCGGCAATATTGACGAGCATCGACTTCGCGATTTCGTGCTCGCCCATCACCACGACATTGGCGCCGTGCCGCTTGAGATGGTCGATCTCTTCCTCGAAATGCGCCCGGGCGATGATGGGGAGCGACGAATTGACGGCGCGCGCCTGCTGCACGACCTGGCCGCCCTCGAACGCGTCCGGAATGGCAACGAGAAGGCAGCGCGCGACGCCTAGGTTCGCCGCCTGGAGCACCTCCGGATCGGCGGCGTTGCCGGCCAGCGCCTCGATGCCCTGGGCTTTGAGTGCGCCGACCGCTTCCGCGTCGTCTTCGATGACGAAGAGCGGCACCTTTTGCGCGCGCAAGGCGGCGCTGACGGCGCGACCGACCCGGCCATGGCCGATCAAGACCACATGGTCCTTGAGGCTCGTGGGCTCGATCGTCTCGCGCGGACCGGTTTCGCCCGCGCGCGCTGACGGCGCCTTGGCGGGCTGCGTTTCCTGCCGGGCGCTTATCCAGTCGAGCGCGGAAAACAGGAATGGGTTGAGGATGATGGAGATGATGGCGCCGGCAAGAATGAGGTCGCGGCCGGGCTCGGATAGGAGCTGCAGATCGACGCCGAGATTGGCGAGGATGAAGGAGAATTCCCCGATCTGCGCGAGCGAAGCGGAAATGGTGAGCGCGGTCGCGTTGGAATAGCCGAAGGCGCGCACGATGGCGTAAGCGGCCAGCGACTTGCCGACGATGATGATGAGCAGCGTCGCCACAACCGGCACCGGCTCCCGTATGAGAATGGTGGGATCAAACAGCATGCCGACGGAGACGAAGAACAGCACCGCGAAGGCGTCGCGCAGCGGCAAGGTCTCGGTCGCGGCCTGTTGACTCAGCTTCGACTCGCTCAAGATCATGCCGGCGAAGAAGGCTCCGAGCGCGAACGACACGCCGAACAGCTCCGCTGCCGCGAACGCCGTGCCGAGCGCGATCACGAGCACCGACAGGCGGAACATCTCGCGCGAGCCGGAATGCGCCATGGCATGCAGGATCCAGGGGATGACCCGCTTGCCGACGATGAGCATGATGGCGACGAAGGCCGCGATCTTGGCGCCGGTCAGGCCGATCGCGAGCGCGACGTCCGCCACGCTCGTCCCTGCCCCCGCACCGGTGAGCAAGCCGGCAACGACCGGCAAGAGGACAAGCGCGAGCACCATGGCGATGTCCTCGACGATGAGCCACCCCACCGCGATCCGGCCGCGTTCGGTCTCGATCAGGCGCCGCTCCTGCAAGGCGCGCAGCAAGACGACGGTGCTCGCCACCGAGAGCGCAAGTCCGAACACGAGCCCCGCCCCGAGCGGCCAGCCTAGCCACATGGCAAGGCCTAAGCCGAGCAGCGTAGCGCATAGAATTTGGGCGAGAGCGCCCGGAACGGAGATCTTCCTGACCGAGAGGAGGTCCTCGAGCGAGAAGTGCAAACCGACGCCGAACATCAAGAGAATGACGCCGATCTCGGCAAGCTCATTGGCAATGTTTTGGTCCGCGACGAAGCCCGGCGTGAACGGTCCGATGGCGATACCGGCGAGCAGATAGCCGACGAGCGGCGGGAGTTTCAGCCGATGGGCCACGGCCGCGAACGCCCACGCTAGAGTGAGCGCGGCGACGATCGTCGTGATGAGCGGCGTGTAGTGCGGCATGGGATCGGCTCGGACTTAAGTGGCTACCGGGCTGACGCGGGGAGACAGTTCGGCAGCGCCGGCAGGCTGGTCGGCCGGCGTTGCGGCGGCGGGCACGGTGTCGAGCATCGTCTTCGCAATCTCATGCTCGCCCATCACCACGATGTTGGCGCCGTGCCGTTTGAGGTGGCCGATCTCCTCCTCGAAATGTGCCCTGGCGACTATGGGGAGGGCGGGATTGATGGCGCGGGCCTGCTGCACCACCTGCCCGCCCTCGAACGCGTCGGGGATAGCCACGAGCAGGCAGCGCGCCGCGCCCAAATTCGCCGCCCGGATCACCTCGGGGTCGGCCGCGTTGCCGGTAATCGCCTCGACGCCGAGTTGCCGCAAGGCGGCGACCCTGTCATCGCTGTCCTCGATGATGAAGAGCGGAATCTTCCGTTCCATCAGCGCCGCGCTGATAAAGCCGCCGACCCGGCCATGGCCGACGAGCACCACATGGCCCGTGAGCGCGGTCGGAGGTACAGGCTCGCGCATTTTGGTCTCATCCTCCTTCTGCTCCGGCGCCGCTTCGACCGGCGGCTTCTCGCGCCGCGCGGCATAGACATCGAGCGCGGCGAAAAGCAGCGGATTGATCAGTATGCTGATGATGGCTCCGGCGAGAATGAGGTCGCGCGCCTCAGCCGGGATGAGAGCGAATTCAAAGCTGCGATTGGCCAGGATGAACGAGAACTCGCCGATCTGCGCCAGCGAGGCGGAGATGATGAGCGCGACCGGGACCGTGTGCCCGAACAGGCGCACGACGCCATAGGCAGCGACCGACTTGGCGATAGCGATGATGAGAATGGTTGCAAGCAGCGCAAGCGGCGCGTTCGTCACAATCGTGGGGTTGAACAGCATGCCGACCGAGACGAAGAACAGAACCGCGAAGGCGTCGCGCAAGGGAAGCGATTCGGTTGCGGCCTGCTGGCTGAGGGCGGACTCGCTCAAGATCATGCCGGCGAAGAAGGCGCCGAGCGCGAGCGAGATGCCGAACAGCTCCGCCGCGGCGTAGGCGACGCCGAGCGCGATGGAAAGGACCGCAAGGCGAAACAGTTCGCGGCTCCCGGTGTGAGCGACATAGTGCAGGATCGCCGGAATGAGCTTCTTGCCCACGATCAGCATGACGGCGACGAAAATGCCGAACTTCCCCAGAACCGTGGTGACCGAGAGAAGAATCTCCGTCGATTTTGGCGCCGTCTCCATCCCGTGAAACAGCGCGGCGAGCCCCGGTAGGAGCACGAGCACGAGGATCATGGCAATGTCCTGCACGATCAGCCAGCCGACGGTGATCCGCCCGCGTTCGGTTTCGAGCAGCCGCCGCTCCTGCAACACCCTGAGCACCACCACGGTGCTCGCCACCGCAAGCGCGATGCCAAAAATAATTCCGGCGCCAAGCGACCAGCCGAGCAACCAGCCGACACCAATGCCAAGCGGCACGGCAATCAGCCCTTGCGCTGCCGCGCCCGAAATGGCGATAGCGCGCACCGACAGCAGGTCCTTGGGCGAGAAGTGCAAGCCAACGCCGAACATGAGGAGAATAACGCCGACCTCCGCGAGCTGATTGGCAATGTTCTGGTCGGCGACGAAGCCCGGCGTGAACGGTCCGATCAAGATTCCGGCAACCAGGTAGCCGACGAGCGGCGGCAACTTGAGGCGATGAGCGACGACGCCGAGGCTGAAGGCGAGCACGAGGCCGAGCGCGATGGTGGCAACGAGCGGCGGGGCGTGCGGCATGAGATCGACCTCCAAAGAGGCACCCGAGCACGGATCTGCACAACCCGCGCCTCGGACATTCACCAAGTCATAACCTGACAACGAACGGCGCGACCGGCAATCCCTTCGGCGCCTTAAAAGCAGTAAACAGCATACGCCGACGCTGGCCTTGCTTCGTCCGCCATGCTTTAATGCCGCTCGTGCGTGCGTTCGATTACAGGGCTCCCGCCGAGCTTTACGCCAGCGCGAGCAAAACCGGAAAGCGGCCGATGCGCTATACGCGCTTCAAGAGTGCCGCCGAAGCGATCAAGTACGCCGTCGAGGAACTGCCACCCGAGCTTCTCATCGGCAGCACGCTCGAGGTCAACGAGGAGCGTTTCGACGGCTACGGCATCCGCGCTCTTTACGACAACGCGAGCTATCCGCTCAGGCGACGAAAAACGGGTTAGAAACCCGGTTTTTTGCTACCTTTCGCGAATTTTCCCCCTCCTCTGTTGCCTTTTTGCACAACCCGGACCCCGCCTTAGGTGTTACCTATGGGCCGCGAGCCCATTTGGCCTTGGGGGTAAGTCCACCGTGAACCACGCCCGCCTCTTAGCGGTCTGCGCTTGGCTTGGGGCCTCAAGCCCCGCGATGGCGGCCGATTTAGGTTACGCCGAACCGGCAGAATTGCCCGACAAATGGCAATTCAGTTTCACGCCCTATGGCTGGGCAACCAGTATCAACGGTGACGTGACCGTGCGTGGGCACAAGGTCGACGTCAATGAAAGCTTCATCGAGATCGTCGAGAAGAGTGATTCACTACTCGCTTGGATGAGCTATTTCGAGGCGCGCAAAGGCCGCCTCGCCTTCTTTACCGACCTCGTATGGGCTGATCTTGGATTTCCCGGCGACTTCAACATCACCAGAGATCCGCTCGGGCGATTTGACAGAGCTGCTCTGAACGTCAGGGGCAATGCCCAGCTTGACTACCAAGAACTCATTATCCAATCAGGTGTCTCTTATGAAATCGCCCGTTGGCAAAGCGCACCGGGCAGCTTTACAGCTTTGGACCTGATGGGGAGCGCACGCTACTGGAACCAAGAGGTCGATCTTTCTCTGCGTCTCACCGGTACGCTCACGGTCGATCTACGGGAACTCGGCCTTCAGTTTCAGAGATCACGCCGTGTAGCGATCGCGCGATCCGGCGATCTTGAATGGGTCGATCCCGTCGTGGGAGCGCGGATCAGGCATCAGATTGCCCCTGGCAGAGAGTTTACGCTCATAGGAGATGTTGGAGGTTTTGGCGCCGGGAGTGAATTTTCGTGGCAAGCCGTCGCCACGTATGGCTTCGACGTCAATTGCTTCGGGAAGCCACTCCACACGGTGATCGGTTACCGCGCGCTTGCTGTCGATTACAGCGAGAACGGCCGCTTCGGAGAGAACGCCCTTAACGTCGTTCAGCATGGACCATTGATGGGTGTCACCTTCAACTGGTAATGCGTCGTTCGTTTCGAATGTCAGTGTTGGAGGTAACGATGAAGTTGCTTATGGCTGCGCTGAAGGGCGCGTTTGTTGTTGCTCTGTCGCTTTTGTTGATTGACGCCGCGAAGGCCGGGCCGGTCGAGATCGAGAGCGATGCCGGCGTGATTTCCATGGTCGCCACGGTCCAAGCGATCGACGTGACCAAGCAGGTCGTCACCCTTGTCGGCCCGAACAACAACTGGGTTGAGGTCAAGGTCAAGCCCGAGCACATCAAGCTGATCAAGCTGAAAGAGCGGATCACCATCAGCTATGCCGATGAGGTGGCCGTGGGGTTGCGCAAGCTCAATAAGGCGCCCGCCGCCGACGGCTTTGCCCAGGAGGAAGAGGCCGGCATGAACATGAATGCGCCGACCGTCGCCGAGCAGGATTGGGTTGAAGCGACACCGCATGGCGCCACCGACCTCACCACGATCGAGATCACCGACACCGTCGCCGCCATCAACCGCAACCAGCGCACCATCACCTTTGCCGGGACCGGGGGCAAGACGCGCACGATTGCGATCGGTCCCGACATTCAGGGCTTCGACCAGGTCGAGGTGGGCGACGACGTGGCGCTGCTCGTAACCCGCGCCGTGGCCATCGATATCAAGCCGGCTTAGCTTGCTTGAAAACCATCGAAGGCGCGCGGGGGCCGCCTCGCGCGCCTTTTCTATTGCGGCCGGCTTCCGCCCTTCGCCACCGTGTAGCCGAACTCTCCCGCCGAGGCGGTCAGCCAGCGCCAAAAGCTCGCCGAAACGCTGCGGAAGATCGCAAGGTCGTAGGTAGGCGCGTCATCGACCTGCCAAATCTGCACGCCCATGAGCGAGATCGTGCTGGTCGCGGCGCTTCCGGTTTCGAAGGCGCGCGGATGAAGGTCGATCGGCAGGCCTTTGGCGAGCACGGCGTGGGCGTAAGGCCCGCTCACGCGCAGCACCGTCCGGCCGCCGCTCTGATCGGAGATCGAGGCGAGCCCGCGCAGGCGTTCGCCGAGTTCGCGCGCAAGCGCCTCGCCGGCAAACGCTTCCGACACGGCAAGCCATTGCCCGGGCCCGTAGCCGATAAAGCTCACCGACGGCCCGTGCACGGCGCGCGAGCGATCGGGAAGCTCGACCCCGTAGGCCGACGCGACCGCCCGTTTCAGCGCTTCCGCCTCGCCCTTCCGCGCGGCGACGGTGGCGAGACCGAGCCCGGTTCGCTCTTCGATCGCAACGCCGGCCTCACCCCCTTCCCTGCCGAAGCGGCCGGGAACGGCGAGGCCCGCAAGTGCGGAGGACGCGTGGAAGGTGCGGCTAGGCACGGAGGCGCTCTCCTTCCGGATCGATGAAGCAGGGCGGCCGCACTTCGACCAGGGTATCGCCGCCGCGCACGGGATCGTAAGCGCGCACGATCTCACCATGCCGCTCTGGCCCGCGGGCGAGCAGCCCAAGGCCAAGCCAATGGCCGAGCGAGGGCGAGAACGCGATCGAGGTGACATAGCCCTGATCGTTTCTGGCGTTCGCCTCCTTGTCCTTGGGGATGAGATGGGCGCCGGCGCGGATGCGATCATCGCGGCCAAGCGGCTTCAATCCTACAAGCGTCGGCCGCGAATTATTGGTCAGCGCTTCGCGCGCCGCCATGAACCGGCCGATGAAATCCTTCTTGGCCGAGAGCATCTTGCCGAAACCGAGATCGTGCGCCGTGGTTTGGCCGTTGAGTTCCGCGCCCGCGGGATGCCCCTTCTCGATGCGGAGCACGCCGAGCGCCTCGGTGCCGTAAGGCGCAAGTCCGAACGGCGCGCCCGCTTCCATGATGGCGCGGATCAGGGCGTCGCCGAACCCCGCCGGAACGCCAATCTCGTAGGCAAGCTCGCCGGAAAAGGAGAGGCGGTAGACCCGCGCGGGGATCCCGCCTGCAACGCTTAACTCGCCGCAGGCAAGATAGGGAAAGCCCGCGTTGGAGAGGTCGTGCTCGGAATCGACCACGCCTTGCAGCACCTCGCGCGCGCGAGGACCGGCGATGGCGAATTGCGCCCATTGTTCCGTCACGGAGACCGTCTGCACGTCGAGCTCGGGCCACAACGCTTGCTGGCAGAATTCGAGATGCTGCATGATCTTGACCGCGTTCAACGTGGTGGTGGTCATGAAATAGTGGTCCTCGGCGAGCCTCGCGGTCGTGCCGTCGTCGAGCACGAACCCGTCCTCGCGCAGCATGAGCCCGTAGCGCGCCTTCCCCACCGGCAGCGTCGAGAAGGTGCTGGTATAGACGCGATCGAGAAAGAGTCCGGCGTCCTTGCCTTGCACGTCGATCTTGCCGAGCGTCGAGACGTCGCACACTCCGGCCTGGCTGCGGACGGTCGCGACTTCGCGGTTGACGGAGCCTTGCGGCTGCTCGCCCGACTTCGGATAGTAGAGCGCGCGAAGCCAGGGACCGGTCTCGACGAACACGGCACCCTGCTCCTCGGCCCATCGATGCGACGGCGCAAGCCGGGCGGGGCGGAAGTCGCGTCCGCGGTGATGGCCGGCAAAGGCGCTGATGGCGATCGGCGTATAGGGCGGCCGGTACGTGGTGGTGCCGACCGCGCCGATATAGCGCCCGGTTGCGGCGGCAAGAACCGCGGCCCCGTTGGCGTTGCCGGTCTTGCCCTGGTCAGTCGCCATGCCGAGCGTCGTGTAGCGCTTGAGATGCTCGGGGATGCGGAAGCCCTCGCGCGCGGCAAGCTTCACGTCGGAGACCGCGACGTCGTTCTGGAAATCGACGAAGGCCTTGCCCTTGCTCTTCTCGACATGCCACACCGGGCTTGTCGTGGCGGTTTGCGCGGCAACGCGAGCTCGCGAGGGCGAAGCCGCGAAGCCGCATTCGGACGCGGCCGTGGCGCCTGCTTCGTCGCCTTCGGCGAGACACGCTTCGAGCCCGTAAGTGCCCTTGGCCGCGCCGGCGACGCTTAATCCCGGCGGCAAAGTACCAGGAACCAGCGCCGCGAGAGCTTCGTTCCATTGCGGCTTGCCGTTGAGATGGGTGGTGAGATGAAGCGCGGGATTCCAGCCGCCGGAGACGGCAATGAGGTCGCAAGCGAACTTGGCGCGGGCGCCGCTCGCATCCCTGATCTCGATGCCTTTGACGCCGTGGCGCCCCCGCACGCGCTCGATCGCGGCATTGGCAAAGTAGCGGGCGCCTGCCGCCTCGGCTGCCCCTTGCGCGGCGCGTGAGGCGGTCCGCCGCCCATCGACCACGGCCGCGACTTCGACTCCAGCCTGGGCGAGGTCGGCAACCGTCCGGAACGCGTCGTCATTGTCGGCGAAGACAACGGTGCGGCGTCCCGGCGCGACGCCGAAGCGATTGACGTAAGCGCGCACGGCTCCCGCCAGCATGACGCCGGGCCGGTCATTGTCGCCGAACACGATCGGCCGCTCGATGGCCCCGGCGCAAACCACCGCGCGCTTGGCCACGATGCGCCACAGCCGCTGGCGCGGCTCGTGCGCCGGCGGCAGCGGAACGTGATCGTTGACGCGTTCGAGCGCGGCATAGGTGCCGCCGTCGTAAACGCCCTGCACGGTGGTGCGCCGCAAGATCCGGCACTCAGGCAGCGCTTCGAGCTCTGCCTCGACCGTCTCGGCGAAGTCGCGCGCGGGCGCGCCGTCGATGTCGTGGCGTTCGGCGAGCAGCGTCCCGCCGAGGCGGAAATCCTCCTCGCACAGGATCACGCGCGCGCCCGACCGGGCGGCGGCCCGCGCCACGGCAAGTCCGGCAGGCCCTGAGCCGATCACCAGCACGTCGCAGAAGGCGTTAGCCTTCTCGTAATGGTCGGGATCGGGCGCTTCGGCCGCGCGGCCTAACCCCGCGGCGCGGCGGATCATCGGCTCGTAGACCTTCTCCCAGAACGAAGCGGGCCACATGAAGGTCTTGTAGTAAAAGCCCGCGGTGAAGATCGGCGCGAAGAGCTGATTCACGGCGAGAACATCGAGCTTGAGCGAGGGCCACCGATTCTGGCTTGCGGCGACAAGCCCCTCGTAAAGCTCGATCGTGGTGGCGCGGGTATTGGGCTCGCGCCGCGCGCCCGTGCGAAGTTCGACCAGAGCATTCGGCTCTTCCGACCCCGCGGTGAGAATGCCGCGCGGGCGATGGTATTTGAACGAGCGGCCGACGAGACGAACGCCGTTGGCAAGCAGCGCCGAGGCGAGCGTGTCGCCGGGATGGCCGCTGAGCTCTCTGCCGTCGAAATCAAAGCGCAAGGTCCGCGAGCGGTCGATCAGGCTGCCGTCTGCGAGCCGGTTCGGCTGATGCGGGGCCGTCATTTCGAAGTCTCCTTCGCGGCGGGCTCGACCGCGACGATCTCGTGCGTGCTCATATTGCGCGTGACCACGAGCCAAGAATGGCAGCCCGCGCTGTGATGCCAGTGTTCCTTGTGCAGCCCAGCCGGATTGTCGCGGAGATAAACGTAGTCGACCCATGCGCCGGAAGCGCCGGGATCGAGGCTCTCGGGCCGCTTCACCGTAGCGTCGCCGCGATAGGTGAATTCCTCCAGCGCCCGCTCGCCGCAATAAGGACAGGTGATGCGCATGGCTTCGGCCTCAGTGCAGGTTCGGTTGCGCGCCCATGCCCTTCTCGTCGACGACGCGGCCTTGAGCGAAGCGGTCGAGACGATAGGCGGCGGCCAAAGGATGCGGCTCGCCCGTGGCGATGAGATGGGCGAAGCACCAGCCCGATGCCGGCGTCGCCTTGAAGCCGCCATAGCACCAGCCGGCGTTGAGATAGAGCCCGTCGATCGGCGTCTTGTCGATGATCGGCGAACCGTCCATCGTCATGTCGAGCAGCCCGCCCCACGAGCGCAGGATGCGCAGGCGTCCGATCACCGGCATGAGCGCCATCCCGCCCTCGCACACATCCTCGATCACCGGCAGATTGCCGCGTTGGGCGTAGGAATTGTAACCCTCGATATCGCCGCCGAAGACAAGCCCGCCTTTATCCGACTGACTGACATAGAAATGTCCGGCGCCGAACGTCATCACCACGTCGATCACCGGCTTCACGCCTTCGGTGACAAAGGCCTGGACCGAGTGGCTTTCGATCGGCAGCCGTAAGCCCGCCATGGCGGCGACGCGCGAGGAGTTGCCGGCGCATGACAGCGCGACCTTCTTGGCGGCGATGAAGCCTTTCTTGGTCTCGACGCCGAGAACGCGGCCGCCTCCGATGCGGAAGCCGGTCGCGGCACAGTTCTGGATGATGTCGACACCGCGCTCATCGGCTGAGCGGGCGTAGCCCCAGGCGACGGCGTCATGCCGGACCGTGCCCCCGCGCGGCTGCAGCAGGCCGCCCCGCACCGGAAAGCGCGCGTTGTCGAAATCGACGAAGGGGACGAGCGCGCGCACTTGCTCGGGGTCGATCAGTTCGGCATCGACGCCGTGCAGCCGCATGGCGTTGCCGCGCCTCGCATAAGCGTCGCGCTGCGGGTCGCTGTGAAAGACATTGAGCACCCCGCGCTGGCTCACCATCGTGTTGTAGTTGACGTCCTGCTCGAGCCCCTCCCACAACTTCATCGACCATTCGTAGAAGGGAAGATTGCCGGGAAGGAGATAGTTGGAGCGGACGATGGTGGTGTTGCGCCCGACATTGCCCGAGCCGAGATAGGATTTCTCGACCACGGCGACATTGGTGATGCCGTGCTCTTTGGCGAGATAGTGCGCGGCGGCGAGCCCGTGGCCGCCGCCGCCGACGATCACGACGTCGTAGGCGGGCTTGGGCTCGGGCTCGCGCCAGAGCGGCTTCCAGTGCCGGTTGCCGGTGACGGCGTTGACGAGGAGGCTGCCGAGCGAATAGCGCATGGGCGATCTTTGCGCTCCGCTTGGCGCCGCGATTGACATTTCACGCCGCATGTTTGACATTTTGCGACATGGCCATGAAGCACGCCCCGCCCGCGCCGGTCGAGGGCACCATCCCCGTCAAGCACGACGCCCCGCAAACCGTGGGCTTCTTGCTCGTGCCGGGTTTCGCGTTGATGTCTTATGCCGCGGTGATCGAGCCCTTGCGCGCCGCGAACCTTCTCTCCGGCCGCGAGCTTTATCGCTGGTGGCATGCGGCCCCCGGCGGCAAGCCGGTGCTCGCCTCGAACGGTGTCGCCGTCATCCCCGATTGCGGCACCAATACCGAGCGCGCGGCCGACATGGTGTTCGTCTGCGCTGGCGGCAATCCGGCGCTGTTCGACGACCGCTCGGTGTTTGCCTGGCTGCGGCGGCTCGCCCGCAAGGGCGCCGTCATCGGCGGCATTTCCGGCGGACCCTACCTCGTCGCCAAGGCGGGGCTTCTCGATCAGCGCCGCGCCACGCTCCATTGGGAGCACCTGCCCGCCTTTCGCGAGGCCTTCCCCGGCGTCGCGGTCGTGCCGTCGCTGTTCGAGATCGACGGCAACCGCATCACCTGCTCGGGCGGCATCTCGGCGCTCGACATGATGGTCGCCATTATCGAGAGGGATCGCGGCCGTCAGCTCGCCGCCGCCGTGGGCGACTGGTTCCTGCACACTCATGTCCGCGAAGGCTTCGGCCCGCAGCGCATGGATCTCCGCTACCGGCTCGGCATCGCCGACGAGAAGCTGCTTGCGGTGTTGCGCGCGATGGAAGCGAGCATTGAGATGCCGCTTTCGCGTGCCTCCCTGGCGCGTAAGGCGCGAATTTCGCTCCGGCAGCTCGAGCGGCTGTTCCGCCGCCATATTGGCCACGGCATCCATCGGCACTATCGTTGGCTGAGGCTTGAGCGGGCGCGCCAGCTTTTGCGCGAAACGACGCTGCCCGTGCTCGACGTGGCGCTTGCCACGGGCTTCGCCTCGGCGAGCCAATTCGCCCGCGCCTACGCGCGCGCTTTCGACGAGCCGCCGAGCCAAACGCGGCTCAGTGGGTAGGCCCACTCGTCGCGGCGCTACTGCGCTGCAGCAATTGGGTTCGTTTTGCAAAATTGAGCCTATCACGACGGGGTGCTTCGCAACGGTTGGAAGACGTGATCCGAGCATTACGACAAGCATCTTAGCCTTCGACTTACCGACAAAGAGTAGTGCGATGTCGCTTTTGACGCGAACCGGACTTTGGATGCCACCCAAATCTGGCTATAAACCTGTTGCGCCGGGTCCGTCGTCGTCAAACGGAGTACTACGTCGTGGGCTCCACGCGCGAATATCGAGCACGTCCGCCATCCGTAACAAGTCAGCTAGAGAGCGCGCTTGCATCTTGCGCATGATATTGGCCCGATGCACCTTGGCCGTCGCGTTGCTGGTCCCAATCTCGCCGGCAATTTGCTTATTGGAGAGACCAGTCGCGATCAAACCGATCACTTGCTTCTCACGCGCCGTCAACGACCCGAAACGGTCATGCAAGGCCGCACGAGACTTCTCATCGCTCCGTCGCTCGCGGTCCCTGTCCAAGCCCACCCGGACTGCCTCCAGCAAGTCCTGGTCGCGGAACGGCTTGGTTAGAAACTCGACGGCACCCAGCTTCATGGCACGAACGCTCATGGGAATATCGCCGTGCCCCGTGATGAAAATGATCGGCAGCGACACGCCCGACTTCAACAGTTGATTTTGAAACTCGAGCCCGGTGAGGCCGGGCAACCTCACATCCAGGATCAAACAGCTCGGCGAATCGGGCAGGTGAGCCTGGGTAAAACTTTGCGGCGAATCGAACAACTCGGCACGCAGCCCGACACTCTCCAAGAGATTCTTCAATGAATCCCGAACCGACGCATCATCGTCAATGACGAACACAACAGGTTCGGAAGGGGCGCACTCTTTCATCGGCAGTTTCATGCAGATTGGCTTGGCTCGCCGAGCGGCAAAATGACCTCAAACACCGATCCGCGGTCACGAGCCGGTGATGCTACGATGCGACCGCCATGCGCCTCAACGATGGATCGGCAGATGGACAATCCCATGCCCATTCCCTCGGGTTTCGTCGAAAAGAACGGCTCGAAGACGCGTTCAAGATCCGTCCGGCCGATCCCAGCTCCGGTATCTTCGATGGTAATGAGTATGCCATGGCTATCGGCCTTTTTGCAGCGAACAGTGAGTACCCGGGCACGATCATCGACCGCGCTCATGGACTCAACGGCATTGGCAACCAAGTTGAGCAGGACTTGTTGCAACTGAATGCGCACGGCCGCTATACCTGGCACATCGCCAGCTAGGTCGGTTCGTACCGTAATCCCGTGATGCCTCAAATCGGCGCGTACGAAGGTCATGACCTCGCGAATTAGGTCATTGACATCAAGCTTGACTCGCTCCTGGCCGCTTTTTTCCAGCATTGCTCGAATGCTGTTGATAACCTCGCTCGCCCGTGCTCCATCGGAAACGACGCGGTCGAGCGCCGAGCGCGCGCGCTCCACATTTGGAGGATCCCGGCCTAGCCACCGCAAACTCGCATTCGCGTTATTCACGATTGCCGCAAGTGGTTGGTTGATCTCGTGGGCAATTGAAGCCGCCATCTCGCCCATCGTGGATACCCGCGCAACCCGGGCAAGTTCGGTTTGCATCGCCGCATTTCGGGCTGCATCGGCGGCCTCGCGCTCGCGCGCCGTCGCAAGTTCCGCCAACATGGCATTGAACGCGATCGCAAGCCGGCCAATCTCATCCCGACTCTTGTAATCGGTGCGAAGTTTGTAGTCCTTAGTTTGCCCTACCTCGTCAGCAAGACGTTCCAGCTTCAAGAGTGGTTGCACGATATGACGTCCCGTGATCAGGGCAAATGTCAGGGCGAGCGCCGACAGGAGGCCGTTGAGAAGGAGACTACTCCGCAGGTTGCCAAGGAGGGCTGCGAGTCTCGCATCGAGAAGCCGCTTCAGCTCGGTCAGGCTCTTGGTCCAAGCTTCGATCGCGCTGTTCGCCGCGGTCGCATTACGATCAGCGAGTGCGCTTGCATCGGCCACGCCGCTTAGCGAGGCCTTCACCGTGTCGAGATAGGCGTTCGCATCCGCGATCATAGTCTGCAAGTCGGCATCGAGCACTTGCCGAAGCCGGGCGCCGTTGCCGCCGCGATATGACGCTTGCAAGTCTTTTTCGATTTCTTCCAGGGTCGATCGAATCATGCCATCCAACACCAAAATGCGCACCGCGGGGGTCTCGGGTGCCGGCTGTGCGGAGGCGGGGGTCTCGAGTGCGGACTGCATCTCTCCAATCTCGCTGAGAAGGGCTGGCATTTTGCTGACGGCGATGTTCTGGATGTAGAAACTGTCGAGATCCGGATCGAGAGTGAGGTTGGAGTCATCGCCGATCCGCGCCGCGAGGTTACGCGCCGCGGTCAGCGCGCCGGCAACTAGAGCCGGTCTCTGGTCTCGGTCTTCGGCCGATGCGAGCTTGTCGATAGCATCGCTAAGCGCCCGTTCGAGCGCCGCCGTGTCGAGCTGTCCGGGATCGACCGAACTCGCCGCCGCGAGCCTCTTCCGCGTTTCATCTGCGTTCCCTGTTCCCGCGCTCTGCGACCCGCCCGGGCCTTCCTTGAGGAGAGACGCGTAAATTCCGCGAACGACGCGCAAATGCTCGACGCCAACCAGCTCCTTACGCACGAATTGGATAGCAATCTGCTTCTCGGCGATGAGACCGTAGGTTGCCACCGCCAACGCGCCGACGAAAACGCCGCACAGGAGCAAAAGCTTCGTGCTAGTGCGCAAACTTCTAAGCACAATGAGCTCCGGTGGAACCGCGGCTTCGGAGCGCCATCCGGCCCCAGAAGATCTAAACCAAAGGTGTAGGCGGACTATCGCTTTGGAAAGGTCTTCATCCCCTTAGAGAATGGAGCCTTGGCTCCGCCTAACCTATCTTGTCAACAGTACAAAGCCGCGACAAGGACGATAACGGTCGCTGCGGCCCAACCAATCAGTGGAGGCTTCTGATGAAGAAATCCACAAAATGCGCTGCTCTGCTCACGTCCCTGTTCGTGCTCGCCGCGGGAGTGAATGCCATTTTCATCGGAATCGACGGCGGGAGGGTGACAAAGCAAACGCAGCAGGTCGAGCGTCAAGCGCCGGCCCCGCTGCTACAAGCCGGGTCTCTTCATACACGGGGTTCGCCCGGTTGAGTTTGAAACGCCTGACACTAGGCGAGAGATCGCCCACGAATTAAATCGTTACCTGCTCGCTGATGGCACGGCGATCCCAATGGTAACGGCGAAAAGAAACTCTTTGTCAGCTTCTTTTGTTCTCTTGTAAAAGTAGACCGTTCCGTTTTCAGCGTGCGGAACGGTCTCAGATGTTGAGCGCCGTTACTGCTGACGCACCCGCAGCTTCTTGCGCGCACCATGACTGGACCGGTTGGGGTGATGATGGCGGAGCTGCAAACTATTGCTCTAGCTCGCACCGTTCCATCTGCAAAACTTGGGCCCGCCGAACAAGGCTCGCCGCATATTGCGCTCTCGGCATTAGCTACTGGCACAAATGCCGTCGACGACAAGGCATATAAGGTAGAGACGATGGTCGGCTGTCTCTGTGACATTTCAAACCTCCAGTCGGATTAGACAAGCGTAGTTGCTGCTCACACCTTTTGACGCATGTTGGCTCGAACAGGTTCAACCACAGCGCAGGGGGTGGCTTTCGGCCCCGGTGCGTTTCCGAACCTAACCCTTATCAAACGCGGGTGGTCCCAATTCAGGCGGGTTCTTGGGAGGTGTCCTGCCTTCGCCGGTTCGTGCTAGCTTCTACCTGACCCAATTTTCTGAAGTCGGGCCGAAAGGAGTGGAAGGAGGCAGGATGGCGACGAGGCTCTCCTCAAAATTGTTGAAGGCGCGCACCCCTGCGCGCCGCCGTGGCCCTGTGCCGCGCCAAGTTTCCGGCGACGGCAACGCGTCCGATGTCTATGCCACCGGCTCGAGCGCGCCGACGACCGGCGAGCTTCAACTCGAGATCTCGATCGGCCGAAAGGTGCGGCTGCTCCGCCAGAGACTGCAACTCACCGCGACGGAGCTTGCGGCCCAGGCCGGGCTTTCGCCGGGCATGCTGTCGAAGATCGAAAACGGCGGCACCTCGCCCTCGCTCTCCACCCTTAAGGCGCTCGCGCGCGCGCTCAACGTGCCGCTCACGAGTTTCTTTGCCGACTTCGAGGAGCGGCGCGACTGTTCCTATGTGCGCGCGGGCCAGGGCGTGCTGATCGAACGTCGCGGCACCAAATCGGGACACCGCTACGAACTGCTCGGGCACTCGATTTCGGGCGATATCGTTGTCGAACCCTATCTCATCACGCTGAGCGAGGACGCCGAGCCTTACGCCCTATTCCAGCATGACGGCGTCGAGTTCATTTACATGCTGACCGGCAAGGTGATTTACCGTCATGCCGACAAGCTCTATCCGATGTCGGCGGGCGATGCGCTGTTCTTCGACTCCGGCGCGCCGCACGGGCCCGAAGAGCTGCTCGAGCGGCCGATGACCTATCTTTCGATCATCATCTACCCCCGCAGTTGAATTTCTCCCTAGGAAACTTTATTTCACCCGGGTTGACGAGCGGCTGCGCCCCGTAGCATCGTTCATGGGGCTAACCCGGAGCTTTCTTGCAATGTGCGGCATCGTTGGACTCTTCATCAAGGACCCCTCGCTCGAACCGGAGCTCGGCAAGCTGACCGCCGGGATGCTCGCCACAATGTCGGACCGTGGCCCCGACAGCGCGGGCTTCGCCGTCTATGGCGCGGGCAAGGCGGGCGAAACCAAGCTCACGCTGCGGACGTCCTCCGCCGGCGCCGCCAAGGAAACGGCCGCGCGGATCGCCAAGGACTTCGCGGGCGCGAAGACGACGACGCACGACACCCATGTCGTGGTCGCTCTCGCCGATGCCTCGGCCGGGGCCCTTGTCGATTGGCTTGAGCGCGAGGCGCCCGGCGTCGAGCTCGTCGGACGCGGGCGGAGGATCGAGGTTTATAAAGAGGTGGGACGCCCCGAAGAGGTCACAGAGCGCTTCCGCCTTGCCTCGATGCAAGGCACCCACGCCATCGGGCATACGCGCATGGCGACGGAATCGGCGGTGACCACCGACGGCGCCCACCCCTATTCGACCGGCAAGGACCAGTGCCTCGTGCACAACGGCTCGCTGTCGAACCATAACAATCTCCGCCGCGTGCTGAAGCGCGAGGGCTTCCATTTCGACACCGAGAACGACACCGAAGTTGCCGCAGGCTATCTCAGCTGGAAGATGCGCGAAGGCAAGTCGCTCGGCGACGCGCTGACGGTGAGCCTCGACGATCTCGACGGCTTCTACACCTTCGTGGTCGGCACCGAGAACGGCTTTGGCGTGCTCCGCGACGGTATCGCCTGCAAGCCGGCAGTGATGGCCGAGACCGACCGTTACGTCGCCTTCGGCTCCGAATACCGCGCGCTGGCCGGCCTGCCCGGCATCGAGAACGCGCGGGTGTGGGAGCCCGAGCCCGCGACCGTCTATTTCTGGGAGCGTTGATTGTGCCCGAGATCGATCTCGCTTCAACGCCGCTCAGAGAGTTGAACGCGGCGCTCCACCGCCTCCGCCCCGACACCAACGAGCGGCACTGGATCGTCGATCATCCGGCCGGGCGTCACGCCATTGCCGCCGGGCTCAATGCTCCGATCACCGTCGAGATCAACGGCCCGGTCGGCTATTACTGCGCCGGCATGAACAAGCACGCGACCGTGCTGATCCACGGCAGCGCCGGCGTCGGCGTGGCCGAGAACATGATGTCGGGCTTGGTCCATGTCACGGGCGATGCCAGCCAATCGGCGGGCGCGACCGGGCGCGGCGGGCTGCTCCGCATCGACGGCAACGCGTCCTCGCGCTGCGGCATCTCCATGAAGGGAATCGACATCGTCGTGCAGGGTTCGGTCGGCCATATGAGCGCCTTCATGGCCCAGGCCGGCAACTTGATCGTGTTCGGAGAGGCGGGCGACGCGCTTGGCGATTCGATCTACGAGGCGCGCCTCTTCGTGCGCGGCAAGGTCAGGAGTCTCGGCGCGGATTGCATCGAGAAGCCGATGCGCGACGAGCACAAACGCGCCGTGCATGCGGTGCTGGAGCGGGCGGGCGTCAACGGCCAGATTGACCCTGGCGAGTTCCGGCGTTACGGCTCGGCGCGCAAGCTATACAATTTCCACGTCGATCACACCGGAGCCTATTGATGGATTGGACGCCGCGAACCACTCCGCGCCCCTCAGCAACGTTCGATGCGTCTGCGCTGTCGGAGATCCGCCGCGCCGCCGCCACCGGCATCTACGATATCCGCGGCGCCGGCGCCAAGCGCAAGGTTCCGCATTTCGACGACCTTCTCTTCCTCGGCGCCTCGATCAGCCGCTATCCGCTCGAAGGCTATCGCGAGCGCTGCGCGACCGATGTGTGGCTCGGCACCCGGTTCGCCGAGAAACCCATCCACATCAAGATTCCCGTCACCATCGCCGGCATGAGCTTCGGCTCGCTCTCGGCCCAGGCCAAGGAGGCGTTGGGGCGCGGCGCGTCGCAAGTCGGCACCTCGACCACGACCGGCGACGGCGGCATGACCGAGGAGGAGCGTCATCACTCGACGATCCTCGTCTATCAGGTGCTGCCCTCGCGCTATGGCATGAACCCCGACGATCTGCGCCGCGCCGATGCCATCGAGATCGTGGTCGGCCAGGGCGCCAAGCCCGGCGGCGGCGGCATGCTGCTCGGGCAGAAAATCTCCGATCGCGTTGCCGAGATGCGGACGTTGCCTAAGGGAATCGACCAACGCTCGGCCTGCCGTCACCCCGACTGGACTGGCCCCGACGACCTCGAGATCAAGATCGAGGAGATCCGGGAGATCACCGATTGGCAGAAGCCGATCTACGTCAAGGTAGGCGCTTCGCGCCCCTTCTATGACACCGCCCTTGCCGTCAAGGCCGGAGCCGACGTGATTGTGCTCGACGGCATGCAAGGAGGCACGGCGGCCACGCAGGAAGTGTTCATCGAGCATATCGGGCTGCCGATCCTCGGATCCATCCGGCCGGCGGTCGATGCGCTCCAGGACCTCGGCATGCACCGCAAAGTTCAGCTGATCGTTTCCGGCGGCATTCGCAACGGCGCCGACGTGGCCAAGGCGCTTGCGCTCGGGGCGGACGCGGTTGCGATCGGCACCGCGGCGCTGGTCGCGCTCGGCGACAACGACCCCGCGCTCGAGGATGAGTATCAAAAGCTCGGCACCACTTCCGGCTGCTACGACGACTGGCATGAGGGGCGCGACCCCGCCGGCATCACCACTCAGGACACGGCGCTCGCCGCGAGACTCGATCCGGTTCTCGCCGGCCGGCGGCTCGCCAATTATCTTTCCGTCTTGACGCTCGAGACGCAGACCATCGCGCGCGCCTGCGGCAAGAGCCACGTTCACAATCTCGAGCCCGAGGATCTCGTGGCGCTCACGGTCGAGTCGGCCGCCATGGCGCGGGTGCCGCTTGCCGGCACGAGCTGGATTCCGGGCCAAGGCGGTTCGGTTTAAGTCAGGGAGGAGAAGGTAATGGCAACGGACTTGGCGAAGATCGCAAAAGAGCGCGGGATCAAGTATTTCTTGATCTCCTATGTCGATTTGTTCGGCACGCTCAGAGCAAAACTCGCGCCCTCGGCCGCGATCGCCGACATGGCCAAGGACGGCGCGGGTTTCGCCGGTTTCGCGAGCTGGCTCGACATGACCCCCGCCGACCCCGATGTCCTCGCCATTCCCGATCCCGCGAGCCTGATCCAATTGCCGTGGAAGCGTGAAGTCGGCTGGCTCGCCGCCGATCCCTACATGAACGGCAAGCCGGTCGAGCATGCGCCGCGCAATATCTTGAAGCGGATGATCGCCAAGGCTGCAAAGGCCGGCTTCCAGCTCAAGACCGGCGTGGAGTGCGAGTTCTTTCTTCTGAGTCCCGACGGGGCCGCGATCAGCGACGCCGCCGATACGCAGTCCAAGCCCTGCTACGACCAGTCCGCGCTGATGCGCCGTTATGACGTCATCAGCGAGATTTGCGATTCGATGCTCGAGCTCGGCTGGGGCGCCTACCAGAACGATCACGAGGACGCCAACGGCCAGTTCGAAATGAATTGGGCGTTCGACGACGCGCTCGTCACCGCCGATCGCATGGCCTTCTTCAAATACATGGTCAAGGCCATAGCCGAGAAGCATGGCTTGCGCGCCACCTTCATGCCGAAGCCTTTCGCCAATCTCACCGGCAGCGGCTGCCACGTCCATGCCTCCCTGTGGCAGGGCAACAAGAACAGTTTCGACGACGGCAAGGACGCGCTCGGCCTGTCGCGCACCGCCTACAACTTCATCGGCGGGTTGATGAATTCCGCCGGCGACATTTGCGCCATCACCAATCCCACGGTGAATTCATACAAGCGTATCAACGCGCCGGTGACGTTGTCGGGCGCGACGTGGTCGCCCAACACCGTGACCTATGCCGGCAACAACCGCACGCATATGATCCGCATCCCGGGCGGCGGGCGCTTCGAGTTCCGGCTCGCCGACGGCGCCACCAATCCGTATCTGCTGCCGGCGGCGATCCTCGCCGCGGGCCTCGACGGCATCGCGCGGAGCATCGATCCGGGCAAGCCGCTCGATATCGACATGTACGCCGAAGGACACAAGGCTCCGCCCGGCACCAAGAAGCTTCCCCTCAATCTGCTCGACGCGTTGCGCGTGACGGCGAAATCCGAGCTCCTGCGCCGGGAGCTCGGCGACGAGTTCGTCGATTCCTACGTCAAGCTCAAGATGCGCGAGTGGAACGACTATACCGGGCATCTCTCGTCCTGGGAGCGGGCCGCAACGCTCGACTGCTAGCGTTCGGCAATGCCGGCCCCCGCACTCGTTATTCGCAACCCCAAGCTTGGGGATGAGGCTGCCTGGCGGCGCCTGTGGGCGGGCTATCTCGCCTTCTACGAGGCCGAGGTCGCCGAGGACGTGACGGCGGCGACCTGGCAGCGGCTGTTCATGCCGGGCTCCGGCATGATCGGGCGCATGGCCGAATGGGAGGGCGCCGTTGCCGGCTTCACCATCTCGGTCGTGCATCCAGGCTCGTGGGAAATTGAGCCCCGCTGCTACCTTGAGGATCTGTTCGTGGATCCCGCGACGAGAGGCCGCGGACTGGGGCGGGCTCTGATCGAGGATCTCCTCGTGCTTGGCCGCGAGCGCGGCTGGTCGCGGCTCTATTGGCACACCCGCCAAGGGAACGCGACGGCGCGACGCCTCTACGATCGCTTCACCAAGGCCGACGACTTCGTCCGCTACAAGGTGCTGTTGGGTTGAGAGGCAGAGTGAGAAGTCTGGGAAGCCGGTAGGACCCTGCACGTGACCGTCAGCTTCGCTCCCTATCTCAGCGCTCACGACGTCTCGGTCTGCATCGATTTTCTGCTCTTCGCCCTCACGCTCGCCGGCGTGGCCATTTTTCACCGGCATACGCTCGCCGTCGCTCTCAGCGGCCTGAGCGTCATCATCCTGAAGAAGCTGTTGGGTACCGGGTTCGTCGCCGGCGCGGGATTGCCCGGTCTCCTTGCGCATTTCGAGCATGAATGGGTTCTGCTTACAAACCTGTTTCTGCTTCTGATCGGCTTTGCTCTCCTTGCGCGCCATTTCGAGGCAAGCCGCATCCCCGACTGGATGCCGGCCGCTCTGCCTGACAACTGGACAGGCGGCCTAATGCTCCTGATCCTCGTGTTCGTTATCTCCTCGTTTCTCGACAACATTGCCGCAGCCCTCATCGGCGCGACCGTGGCGAAGCACGTCTTCAAGGGTAACGTCCGTGTCGGTTACCTCGCGGCGGTTGTGGGAGCATCAAACGCCGGCGGTTCGGGCAGTGTGATCGGCGACACCACGACGACGATGCTGTGGATCGCCGGCGTAAGTCCTCTTTCGGTTCTGCATGCCTATGTCGCGGCCGCATGCGCGCTGTTCGTCTCGGGCATTCCTGCCGCGCGGGCCCAGCAGAAATACGCGCCGATCGTCAAGGATCCACCGTCAGGTCTGCGCATTTCCTATCGACACGTTACCGTGGTGATCATCGTGCTCGCCTCGGCTATCGCGGCCAATGTCGGCGCGCATTTCCTCGACGCAAGTATGCTGGACAAGGTGCCACTGATTGGACTTGCAGTCGCGGCTGCCATTCTCCTGACCATCCCGATAGCGCAACCGGATTGGTCGATCGTTCCGCGCGCCGCGCGCGGGGCGATCTTCCTTATTGCGCTCGTCTCCGCGGCATCGTTGATGCCGGTTAAATCCTTGCCTATGCCGAGTTGGGAGACGGCGCTTGGACTGGGATTCGTCTCGGCGGTGTTCGACAACATTCCGCTCACCGCGCTTGCCATAAAACAGGACAACTATGATTGGGGCTTTCTGGCCTACGCCGTGGGCTTCGGCGGCTCAATGATTTGGTTCGGATCGTCCGCAGGCGTAGCCGTCGCGGGTCTGATGCCCGAAGCCAAATCCACGGTTCGCTGGCTGAAAGAGGGCTGGCCCGTGGCCGTCGCCTATGTCGCAGGGTTCTTTCTCATGCTTGCGCTATTGGGCTGGAACCCTGAAAGCCTCGAGCGATAGCGTTAGCAACAAACATGCTCAGGCCCGTCAGGGCGCATTGCGTCCCTAACGGGCCTGGCCATGCAAGTCCTTCTAATAGTAGCGGTCGATCGACGCCCTGGTTTCGTCGCCGCTGCGGTCGGCCTTCAGATTGGATTCGATCTCCGCGGTTTCCTGGCGCGTCTGGACAATGTGCCAGCCGATCCAGAAGACAACGCCAAGGATGACCATTAGCACTTCCCATCCCTGGAAGGGATAGATTGCGCCGACATCCTTGAGGTCGACGGCCCAGCTTGTCATTCCATTGGTCGACATTTTTCCTCTCCTCTCGGATATCTACTTGATCATCGCCTTTTCGGCAGCGCTCACTTCACGAACCGACTCCATGAAGGCGTGGTTGTAGGCAAAGTCGACACCTTCGAGCTCGACCTTCCTCGGAACACGCAACAATCCGAAACTGTCGAGGATCTTGCATGCAATGAAGATAGGAACGAAGCCGAGCAGCCACATCAAGCAAGCGCCGGCGAAATTTCCCAGCGGATTGATATGCGCGAAGCCTTCATACGGGGAGGACGGCTGCCCCCACAGCATGAAACCAGCGACGACCACGCCAAGGAATCCGCCATAGCCGTGCACCGCCGCCGCGCCCACCGCATCGTCGATCTTGAACCGGCGTTCGACCCAGTAGTGCAGCTTGTAGACAATGACCGGAACGATAGCGCCGATCAGCAACGCCTGGACTGGATGGTAGAGATCGTTGCCGGCCGAGGCGGCAATGATGCCGCACAGTCCGCATGAGAACGTCCAGAACGGATTGCCCTTCGAGACGATGTAGCCGGCCATCAACCCGCCCGACAGCGACATCATGAAGTTGAAGGTGATCGCCGAAAGCGACGTTGGCGCGAGATAGATATTCGTCGCCGTCCAGGTCTCTCCGGTGATCTGGCCGGCGATGGTCGCGGGCGAGATGATCGGAATGTTGCACGCGGCATAGAAGCCCCAGAAGCCCGTATAGATGAAGAACAACCCGATCGTGACGAGCCACTCATTGTGGGGCGGTATATCGCGCGGCGTCCCATCGGGTCGGAATTTTCCGATCCGGGGACCGAGAACGATCAGAAAGGCAAGTACCGCGCCGCCGGCGATGGCATGGACGACGCCGGAGGCATAAGCGTCATGGTAGCCCCAAAGCTTCACCATCCAGCCTTGCGGGTGCCAGCCCCAGGCCGCATCGAGGATCCAAAATACCGAACCGATCAGCACGGCGACGATCCAGAAGGCGCCCGAGCGGGCGCGCTCGATGATCGAGCCGGAAATGATCGAAGCGGTCGTGGCCGAGAACATGAGGAAGGCGCCCCAGAACACGCCGTTGAGACGGTGCCAGATCAGGGCGTCGGTCGCGCTCACTCCACTTTCGGTTGGGTTTACGCCGGACAGATGCGGTGCCATCAACGGATTCCACGGCTCGGAGAACGGCGCCGCGATCAATCCGCCGGTGATGCCCGGTCCGTTTGGAAACGCAAAATAGATCCACCAGCCGAAGAAGAAGAAGGTAACGGTCACGACCGGAATCGCGATCGCATTCTTCATCAGCGTTTTTAGATGGTTGCGTCTGCGCGACACGCCGACTTCGTAGGTGCAGAAGCCGACATGGATCAGGAACATGATGACGATCGTCACCCAGTAATAGAACTCGGTGAAAATCGTCGTTAGTGCATTTAGTTGGTCGCCCATTGTTATACCCCCTTCTTGCCTCGGTGCGGCAGGCGTCAACGACGACGCGCCCCCATGGACGAAAGCCGTTACAGTTCTTGCCTTCCTCGTTGATGGTGCAGACCCATGCGTCCTGTGCGCGCCCAGCACAGTGCATTGCTGCTCGTCCCTCCCTTTTTTCGCTTGGAGTTTTGCTCCCCTGCGCCGCGAAGATGCTAGGCTTCTCCCGAAATCCCGTCAATCGACGTGAAAATCCTTTTACCGACAGGAAAGGATTGAAATTCCGGGCGTTTTTCATCGCTGGCGGGGCCGCAATGGGCCTGACCCGGGCCACATTAGACCGCCGGCCGCAAGCGCAAGGACGCTTACGATGACGGCAAGTGCCGCCAAGACGCTACGCGACGGTTTCCTCGCCTGGCAATGCCGCATCCGGCAGATCGCCATGCGCCAGGACGGAGGGCGCCCCTCGCCCGGCATGCGCCCGCACGTGCACGATGCGTCGGGCCGTGAATTGTCGCCGGCTCTGACCGTGCTCATCCTTCCGCGCGACCCGGCCGAGAGCACGGCTTTCTTCCGCTTCCAGGTGACGAAGACCGCCGATCCGCGCGATGTCTACCAGCGCGCCCTCACCTATTTGCAGGCTGACTATTTCCAGCAGCCCGGGGACTTTGGCGACGTCCTGACGGCGGTGCTCCCCCCACAGTCGGATCTTGCGGCAAGACTCATTCGCGATGGCAGATGCGTGCTCGCCTTCGAACAATTCTCGCAACACTACCGCCTGCCTTGCGCGGTGTTCGAGACGGAGGCCGGCGAAGCGTTGAGAGAAGTCACGCTCTGGCACAATCGTGCGTTCAATCCCTCGTTGCCCGATGACGTGCTGGTGCTCGGCTTCAGGCCGGATTGGAAATCGGCCGAGACCTGATCGGGGCCTCGGCCAATTCCGCGCAAGCTCAGAACTTTCGGTAAGCCTTGTTCAGCAAAACCAGCGGATGGTTGGGCGAGGTCTGGAAGCGCACCAGAAGCTCGCGCGCCAGCATGTCGCGGTCCTGCTGGTTGTCGGGCAGCTTCATCTCTTTGGGGATGCGCACCCAGCCATTGATGTTGCGATCGAAGATCGCGGGCTGACCCGCCTCGTATCCCATGTGCACGTCTTCGAGCCAGTTGAGGTCGTCCCAGCCCATGAACTCGATGTAGTCCTTGAGATAGGGCGTGAGCCGGCCGTAATCGGGAAGAAGATTGACGTCGTAGCGGTAGCCGATGTGCTGGCCGATCGCTTGTTCGCGCGCGGTGTCGAGTCCGCCCGCGTCCTTCAAATATTTGTCGATATCGTCCTTGGCTTTGGACCTCTTGGCGCCCTTGGCGCCCTTTCCGTCTTTCCTGTTCTTGCGGGACATGGCGGTGCTCCGCTCATCCGATCTTGTGATAGTTGTCGACGCCGACGGTGTAGTCGGTCCCGGCCAGAGGCACCTGCGCCATGGCCGAGGCTTCCATCGTCAGCGCGGCAAGGTCCTCGGGCTCGAGGCTGTGCACCGAAGTCTTGCCGCAGGCGCGCGCGAGCATCTGCGCTTCGAGCGTCAGCGTGTGCAGGAAATTGTAGACGCGCTCGGCCGCGGCGTCGGGATCGAGCCGCCTGCGGAGTTCGGGATCTTGGGTCGCGACGCCGACCGGGCAGCGCCCGGTATGGCAATGATAGCAATAGCCGGCCGGAACGCCGATCTCGTTCTCGAAATCCGACTCCGGGATCTCCTTGTTGCAGTTGAGCGCCATCAGCACCGAGTGACCGATCGCGATCGCATCGGCGCCGAGCGCCATCGCCTTGGCCACGTCGCCGCCGTTGCGGATGCCGCCGGCGTAGACCAAGCTGATCTCGCCGCGCTTGCCAAGCTCGTCGATGGCGCGTCGCGCCTGGCGGATGGCGGCGATCCCGGGCACGCCGGTATCTTCGGTCGCGATGTGCGGACCAGCGCCGGTGCCGCCTTCCATGGCGTCGATATAGATGGAGTCGGGACCGCATTTCACCGCCATGCGCACGTCGTCATAGACGCGCGCGGCGCCGAGCTTGAGCTGGATGGGAATTTCCCAGTTTGTCGCTTCGCGCACTTCCTCGATCTTGAGCGCTAGATCGTCGGGGCCGAGCCAGTCGGGATGGCGCGCCGGCGAGCGTTGATCGATGCCGGCGGGAAGCGAGCGCATCTCGGCGACCTGGTCGGTCACTTTCTGTCCCATCAGATGGCCGCCAAGCCCGACCTTGCAGCCCTGTCCGATGAAGAACTCGCACGCGTCGGCGAGGCGCAAGTGATGCGGGTTAAAGCCGTAACGCGACTGGATGCACTGATAGAACCACTTGATCGAGTAGCGCCGCTCGTCCGGGATCATGCCGCCCTCGCCCGAGCATGTGGCCGAGCCGGCCATGGTGGCGCCGCGGGCAAGCGCGATCTTGGCTTCGTAGGAGAGCGCGCCGAAGCTCATGCCGGTCACATAGACCGGAATGTCGAGCACCATCGGCCGCTTCGCCCTAGGGCCGATCACCGTCTTGGTTTCGCACTTCTCGCGATAGCCCTCGATGACGAAGCGGGTGAGCGTGCCCGGCAGGAAAGTCAAATCGTCCCAATGCGGGATCTTCTTGAACAGCGAGAAGCCGCGCATGCGATAGCGCCCGAGCTCCGACTTCACATGGATGTCGTTGATGACCTCCGGCGTGAAAATCTGGCTCTTGCCGAGGATGAATCTTTCGGACTCGGCCGGCGCCCTGGCGCTGCCGTTGCCGTTCTTGCCGTTCTTGTCTTTTTTCATCGTTTCCGCCCAGCCTCTTGCCTCATAACACCAGTTTCTTTTCCGTCGGCTCGAGATTGTCGTAGTTCCACAATTGCTTGCCGGCGACGACCTTGCGGAACGCGCCGACACCGCCCTTGGGCAAGAGCTCGTAGCGGCGGAGCTTGGTCTCGAGCCAACTCTTGTCGAGATCGGTCATCGTGCCCCACACGGCATCGACGCCGAGGCTTTGCGGCTCGCCGGCGAGATAGATGGTGCCGTCATACATGGAATCGCCGAGATTCTTCCCGGCATTGCCGCAGATCACCATGCGCCCGCGCTGCATCATGAAGCCGGTGAAGGCGCCGGTATCGCCGCCGACGATGATGGTTCCGCCCTTCTGGTCGATACCAGTGCGCGAGCCGACATTGCCGCGGCAGACGAGATCGCCGCCGCGGATGGCGGCGCCGAATTGCGAACCAGCGTTCTTCTCGATCAGGATCATCCCGCTCATCATGTTTTCGGCGCACGACCAGCCGACCCGGCCCGCGATCCGCACATTCGGCCCGTCGAGCAGGCCGCAACCGAAATAGCCGAGCGAGCCGTCGATGATGAGATTGAGACGGTTCAGAATGCCGACCGCGATCGAATGCTTGGCGCCGGGATTGCGGATCACGATCGTGCCGTAGCCGTCCGCCATCAATTCGCGAATGCGCAGATTGACGGCTTTGGTCTCGAGGTCGCCGGCGTCGATCTCGGCGCGCTTGTTGAAATCGACCTCGAAAGCGTTCGGCAGCGCAAAGCCGTGGTGCCCGTCTCTCAAATCGACGTCGAAAAATTTTTGAATCGAGCGGCCTTTGAGCGGCTCGGTATGCAGCCCCATCTCGTAGGAGCGGCGCTCCTGCTCGCTAAGCTCGGATCGCGCTATCTCTGCCATACGCGAATCTCCTCGTCGTAAGGATCGTACGTGTCGATCTCGCGCGGCATTATGGCGCGAATGGCGACTTCCTCCGAGGCGAGCGCGACGAGGTTGTCGCTTTCGTAAAGAACCATCGGCTTCGCCGCCATCGTGTCTTTGGCCATGCCGAGCTCGTTCTCGGTCGCCACGACATAGGTGAACACGCCGTCGATGTCCTTGATGGAGGCTTTGAGCGAATCTTCCAGCGTTGCCCCCTTCTCGAGATTGTTGGCGGTGTAGACCGCGAGCAGCTCCGAATCGCAATTCGACATGAAGCGGTGTCCGAGCCGCTCCATCTCGCGCCTCATGATCCAGTAATTGGTGATCTGGCCGTTATGCACGACCGCGATGTCGTTATAGGGATAGGCCCAGTAGGGGTGGGCCGAGCGAATATCGACGTCGGATTCCGTCGCCATGCGCGTGTGCCCGATGCCGTGCGTGCCCCGGAAGCCGCCGAGCCCGTATTGCTCGGAGACCACCGACGCATCGCCAAGGTCTTTGATCAGCTCGAGAGCCGAGCCGAACGACAGGACTTCGGCCCCCTCGATCTGTTCGATCTCGGTGGTGAGCCCCCGCGTATCGCCGGCGTAGCGCAGGCGATAGCGGAACGCGTAAGGCGTGGCTTCGGCGATCTCGACCGTTTCCGCCCCGAGCTCGGCGAGGCGCCGATCGACCTCGGCCTGGCGCTCCCTGATCTTCGGCCGGATGCGGTGGTCCCGCGTCATGTCCTCCTGCTCGGCGAGCTTGAGGCGCATGACATATTCATTGGGCACGGAGGCGCCATAGATCGCGAACCCGGTCGAATCGGGACCGCGATGCTTGAGGCTCCTCAGCATGGCCGTCATCTCCCGGCCGACATTGGTCACGCCGTCGCGATGGATGAGGCCGGCAATTCCGCACATATGTTGTCTCCTCTGCTCGGGCTTGCCGCTATGGCAGGCAGTCGAGATAGGTCTTGATGTCCCATTCCGTCGTCGTATGGAGGAACCGCTCCCACTCGTCGCGCTTGTACTCGTCGTAGAGCCGGTACATTTCGCCCGGCATCGCCGAACGGATCACCGGGTCCTTCTCCAGCGCGGCAAGCGCGTCGCCGAGCGTCATCGGCAGTCTCTTGACCTGCTTTCCCGCCTCCATGGCCTGATAGATGTTGCGCTCCTCGGGCTTCCCCGGATTGAGCTTGTTCTTGATGCCGTCATCCATGGCCATGATGAGCCCGGCCGCCATCAGATGCGGGTTCACCATGGCGTCCACCGCGCGGTATTCGAAGCGGCCAGGCGCCGAGACGCGCAAGCCCGTGGTGCGGTTCTGGAAGCCCCAATCGGAGAACACCGGCGCCCAAAACCCCGTGTCCCACAGCCTGCGGTAAGAGTTCACGGTCGAGCAGCCGATCGCGGTCAGCGCGCCAAGATGCTTGACAATGCCGCCGATTGCCATGAGGCCGATCTTGCCCGGAAGCTGAACGTCGTCGGTATCGGGCATGAAGGTGTTCACGCCGCCCTTGGAGTAGGTGTAGTTCTGCGCCATTCCGGGTAGCTTCTTGGGGTCGTTGCCGAGCGTCTTCTGCTCGTCCTTGCCGCCGCGCCACAGCGAGATGTTGTGGTGGCAGCCATTGGCGGAGACGCCCATGAACGGCTTGCACATAAAGCAGGCGATGATGCCGAACTCGCGCGCGACTTGCGCGCAGATTTGCCGGTAGGTCGCCAGCCGGTCGGCGGTCCGGAGCGCGTCGTCGAAGGTAAAATTGAGCTCGAGCTGGCCGGGCGAATCTTCGTGGTCGCCCTGGATCATGTCGAGGCCCATCTTGCGGCAATAGTCGATCACCTGCATGTAGACCGGCCGCAAGCTCTCGAACTGATCGATGTGATAGCAGTAGGGGTTGGAGTAGCCGCCGTTCGGCTGACCGTCGGCGTCCTTCTTCAGCCACATCATCTCGGGCTCGGTGCCGTGACGAAGCTGGAGCCCGTGGTCCTTCTGGAACTGGTCGTGCAGGCGGCGGAGATTGCCGCGCGCATCCGCGGTGAGGAAGGCGCCGGGATCTATGCGCTCTTCGCGGTTGCGGAACAGCGTGCACCAGAGCCGCGCCACCCGCTTGTCCCAGGGCAGCTGCATGAAGGTCTCGGGCTCGGGGATGCCGACGAGTTCGGCGGCTTCCGGGCCGTAGCCGAGATATTCGCCGCGCCGGTTGAGGAACAGGTTCATGGTGGCGCCGTAGACGAGCTGGAAGCCCTTCTCCGCCACCGATTCCCAGTGGTCGGCCGGGATGCCCTTGCCCATGATCCGGCCCGTGACCGAGATGAATTGGAGATAGAGATAGTCGATGCCGAGCGCATCGATCTTCTTCCGCACTTCGGCGACGAGCTTGCTCCGCCCCGGCGCCTCGACGAACTGCTCGATATCCGTGGGTTTCGAGCGGTTCGCTCTATTTCCCTTCTTCGTTTCGACACGTCGATCCATGCCACTCTCCCGCTGACCACCGCAAATGTGAAACTGACGACGCTCTCATCAACTCCAAGGAAACGGGCTGTGAGAGGTCGGATGAAGTTCTCCCTTGGCAAAGCGTGCGAACCGGAACGGTTCAAGCAATCTGCTCGTCTCGCCAACGAGCTCCTGCGCCACGAGCTTGCCGACGCCGATCATTTTATAGCCGTGGTTGGAATCGGCGATGACATAGACGTTCTCGCGGAACCGGTCGAAGACCGGAAAATTGTCCGGGGTAAAGCAGCCGAGCCCCCCGGAATTCTCATCGCGCTTGTAGAGCGGCATCTGGCCTTCGAAACGCTTCTGGCAATGGGCGAGCGCCGAGCACCACATTTCGATGAAGTCCTCGCCGACGACGAACTCGGGCGACTCGGGCCCGTAAGGATCGACCGCGACCTGATCGGGATCCTGCTCGACCTTGTAAGGCGAAGCGCCGCCCTGAACGCCGCCGAAGTTGAAATCGGGCTTGTAGTAGATGCCCCAGATCTTGTCGGTGATGAGCTTGCGGTCGCGGTCGGAATAGAGCGGCGCGTCGGTATCGACATGGAGCACTGGCGGGAAGCGCCCGTCATTGGTCCGGTGCATGTGCGGATCGACGCCGAGCGTGCCTTCCTCCAGACACCAGAACTTCCACATCGGAACGTGGTCGCGAACCTTGCCGTTGGCCTTGACGGTAATCTTCTTCGGCAGCTCGAGCAGGTTCCAAATCTTGTTGACCCAGGGGCCGACCCCGACCACGACCGTGTCGCAGGCGATGCGGCCCTGATTGGTGTTGAGCGCGGTCACCGCCCCGCTATTTGAGCCGAACTCGAAGCTTTTCACTTCGACACCGGAGAGGATGCGCACGCCCTCTTCTTGAGCCTTGGCGGCAAGGCCGCGCATGCTCGCCTGATTGTTGGCGTAGCCGCCGCGCTTTTCATGCAGCACGGAGGTGATGCCTTGCGCCTGCCAATCGTCGAACAGGCCGAGCATGTATCGCATCGAATCGTCCGCGCCCTCGACGAAGGTGGACTCGTAGCCGATCGCCTTCTGCTGCTCGTAGATTGAGGCGACGTCGGCGTGCATGCTCTCGGGGCTGACCTGCATGTAGCCCACGGGATGGTAGGAATAGGCCTTGGGATCGCTCTCCCACACCTCGACGGAGTGGGCCATCAACTCGCGCATGGCCGGCTGGAAATAATTGTTGCGGACGACACCGCAGGCGATGCCCGAGGCGCCCGCTCCGACGCCGGTCTTGTCCACGACGAGAATGTCGGCGCCCGAGCCCCTGCCCGCCGCTTTCAGCCTTTGCGCGAGATGGAAAGCCGTGCTGAGGCCGTGAACGCCCGCCCCGATGATGGCGTATTTGACACCTTGTGGGACACTCATCGGCACACCCCCGCGACGGAAGGATTGGTCCGGTTTTGGTCCCATACCACTGGACCCAATCGAGGAACCTTTGTATGATGACTATAGCGCATCACGCGGAGCTGCTGTAAACCAATTTTTTCGTTTGGGTCCAAAGTGGGCCTCCAGTGCAGAGGGACAGACCTTGACCGAAGAGCGTCTTCGACTCGCGCAAGCCATCCCCGCAGGATTCGAAAAACCGAGCCGGGGGCCGCGCGCCATCTCCGCCTATATCCGCCGCGCCATCGAGACCGGCGCTTACAGCGAGGGCGACCGGCTGCCGCCCGAACGGCAATTGGCCGAGACCTTCCAGGCGGCGCGAAGCACGGTGCGGCGCGCGCTCGATCAACTCGAGAAGGCCGGGCTCGTGTCACGCCGCCTCGGCAGCGGGACCTTCGTCGGCGCGAGCGTGACCTCGGCGCGACGGAACATCGATCTTGCCGATCAGGTCAGTCCGCTCCAGCTCATCGAGGCGCGGCTTGCGGTCGAGCCCTTCACCACGCGGCTTGCCGTCCTGCATGCGACGCGGCGCAATCTCGACGACATGGAGGCGGTGCTCGGCCACGCCGAAGAGTCGGAGAGCGACAAGGATTCCTTCTCGAAATGGGACGGCGAGTTCCATCTCCTCATCGCCCATGCGTCGTCGAACCCGCTCCTCATCTACGTCTACCGCCAGATCAATCATGTGCGGCTTCACGCGCAGTGGGACGCGATGAAGGAAAAGATCCTGACTCCCGACGTCATCGCCGATTACAACCGCCAGCACCGCGCCATCTTCGATGCGCTTAACGCGCGCGACGGGCAAGGCGCCTTCGCGCTGATCACCCAACATCTGGAAAAGGCGCGGGACGATCTCGTCAGCGCAAACAGCCCGTAGCCCGCTGGGCTCGCGCCTCAGGATGACAAAGTATGGCTAGCGGCGGGAGAGTTGCTCGAGCCGCGCTTGCATGGCGGTGAGCTCGGCCTTCAGGTTCGCGATTTCGTCCTCGCCGGGCTTGGCGCCCGCGGGGCCGGCTTCGGTTTTCTCCACTAGAGGGGCGCTCTTGCCTTCGCCGGCCTCGTTCGAGCCGAAGGGGGTGAACATCCCGAGCGCGCGCTCGAACGTGTCGAAGTTCTTGCGCACTTGCTCCTGCATCGCCTCGAAGGCCGCGGTGCCGAAGGCATGCGCAAATCGCCGCCGGTACTGCTCCTGCTGGCGGGTGAGCGAGTCGAGGCTGAATTCGAGATAGCTCGGCACGAGCTTCTGCATGCTGTCGCCGTAGAAGCGGATGAGCTGGCGCAAGAACCCGATGGGAAGGAGGTTGGTGCCGCGGCTTTCCTGCTCGACGATAATCTGGGTCAGGACCGAATGGGTCAAGTCTTCGCCGGACTTTGCGTCGTAAACGACAAAGTCTCGGTTGGACCGGACCATCTCCGCCAAGTCCTCGAGCGTCACATACGTGCTTGTGTCAGTATTGTAGAGCCTGCGGTTGGCATATTTCTTGATGATGACCGGCCGGCTCTCGTGTTCGGCGTCCCTTGCCACGTGCCTATCGCTCCTACGCCTTGGGGGCGCCCAAGGGGCTTTATCCCGCAACTGCGAGATCAGTTAGCACGATATTTGTGCATAGCACCAGGGCTTTTCGCCCGAACCCCTAACGGTGCGCAAACCTGGGCTTCCCTACCGGGACTCCCTAAGTTATGACCTTGGACCCCCACTGAAAGCGGAGATGTGGAGAATGAGCGAGGAAGATATTGTCATCGTCGGCGCGGCGCGCACACCTGTCGGTTCCTTCAATGGCGCGCTCTCGAGCTTGCCGGCCCACACGCTTGGCGAAGTCGCCATTCGGGCGGCGCTCGAGCGGGCCAAGGTCGCCCCGGCCGATGTCGATGAAGTGATCATGGGTCAGGTGCTGACCGCGGGCGAGGGTCAGAATCCGGCCCGGCAGGCGGCGATCGCCGCCGGCGTGCCGATCGAGGCGACCGCCTGGGGCGTGAACCAGGTCTGCGGCTCGGGCCTCCGCGCGGTCGCGCTCGGCGCCCAGCAGATTGCCGCGGGAGATGCCGATGTCGTCGTCGCCGGCGGCCAGGAGAGCATGAGCCTTGCGCCTCATGTCGCTCACCTCCGCAACGGCCAGAAGATGGGTGCGATCGAGTTCATCGATTCGATGATCAAGGACGGGCTGTGGGAGGCCTTCAACGGCTACCACATGGGCACCACCGCCGAGAATGTCGCCCGTCAGTGGCAGATCACCCGCGAGGATCAGGACAAGTTCGCCACGCAGTCGCAGAACAAGGCCGAGGCCGCCAGGAAGGCCGGCAAGTTCAAGGACGAGATCGCCCCCGTCACGGTGAAGACCCGCAAGGGCGAGACCGTGGTCGCCGAAGACGAATATATCCGCGAGGGCGCCAAGATCGAGGACGCGGCCAAGCTCAGGCCCGCTTTCGACAAGGAAGGCTCGGTGACGGCCGGCAATGCCTCCGGAATCAATGACGGCGCCGCCGCCGTCGTGCTGATGAGCGCGAAGGAAGCGAAGAAGCGCGGCCTGAAGCCGCTTGGCCGCATCGCGTCGTGGGCCGTCGCCGGCGTGGATCCCAAGATCATGGGCTCAGGCCCGATCCCCGCTTCGCGCAAAGCCTTGAAGAAGGCCGGCTGGGACGTCGGCGATCTCGACTTGATCGAGGCCAACGAGGCTTTCGCCGCGCAGGCTTTGGCGGTGAACAAGGACCTCGCCTGGGACGCCGGCAAGGTCAACGTCAATGGCGGCGCCATCGCCATCGGCCATCCGATCGGCGCTTCCGGCGCGCGCGTGCTCGTCACGCTGCTGCACGAGATGCAAAGGCGGAACGCCAAGAAGGGCCTTGCCACGCTCTGCATCGGCGGCGGCATGGGCATCGCCATGTGCGTCGAGCGGGATTGATCGCGTTATGACTGGATTCCCGCGAAAGCGGGAATCCAGTAACCCACGGGTTCGCGTTTTCTTGGTGATCTTAGATTACTGGATTGCCCGGTCGAGCCGGGCAATGACAAACCAATGTAGCATTAGGCGCCAAAGAAGCGCCGTCAAAGGGAGGCATTCATGGGAAGGGTAGCTCTCGTTACGGGAGGAACGCGCGGCATCGGCGCCGCGATCAGCCGGGCGTTCAAGGGCGCAGGCTACAACGTCGCCGCCAACTACGGCGGCAATGACGACGCCGCCAAGGCGTTCAGCAATGAAACCAAGATCCCGGCGTTCAAATGGGACGTCGGCGATTACCTCGCCTGCGAGCAGGGCATCATCAATGTCCAGAACGAGGTCGGACCGATCGAGGTCCTGGTCAACAATGCCGGCATCTCGCGCGACGCCATGCTGCAAAAGATGACGCATGAGCAGTGGGAGCAGGTCATTCGCACCAATCTCGATTCGCTCTTCAACATGACGCGGCCGGTCATCAACGCCATGCGCGAGAAGGGCTTCGGCCGCATCGTCAACATCTCCTCGATCAATGGGCAGAAGGGCCAGCTTGGGCTCGCCAATTACTGCTCGGCCAAAGCCGGCGTGATCGGCTTCACCCGGGCGCTCGCGCTCGAGAGCGCGCGCAAGGGCATCACCGTGAACGCGATTGCGCCGGGCTATGTGCGGACCGAGTTGCTTGCCGGCGTTTCCGACGACGTGATGAAGTCGATCGTGGCGCAGATTCCGGTCGGGCGTCTCGGCGAGGCCGATGAGGTCGCCCGCTGCGTGCTGTTCCTCGCCGCCGACGACGCGGGGTGGATCACCGGCTCGACGCTCACCATCAACGGCGGCGCCTTCATGGATTAGCGGCTTACGGCTCGAAGTCGTGGGGCGCGAGTTCGAAGCCCCCAAAATCGAAGCCGGGCGCAACGGTGCAGCCGAGCAGCGTCCAGGCGCCAAGGCTCCGCGCGCTCTGCCAGGCATGCGCCGGAACCGCCGCATGCGGGTGCTCGCCTTTGTGCCAATCGGGACCGAGCCGGTATTCGTGGCGCGCCGCGCCGTGCTTCACCTCGAGCATAAGCGGCGCCCCGCCATACCAGTGCCAAAGCTCGGCCGCATCGACCTTGTGCCAGCGCGAGACCTCGCCCGCCTTCAGCAGGAACAGGATCGCGGTCGAGTGCGCGCGGCCGTGAGGCCCTGTCGCGTCGCGGAAGGTCTCGCGGAACCAGCCCCCTTCCGGATGCGGCTTGAGGTCATGCTGCCTGATCACGTCCTCGGCGGTCAGCGCGTCGCCCATGCGCGAAGCCTTAGAAACGGTCCTTGCGGCGCCTGACCTCGCCGAAGATCTGCCATAGCTCGCGCCCCTCCATGCCGAGCCGCTTCTGGATGGCGGGGCTCGAGGGTCTGAGGAACGGATTGGTGGCAAGCTCCTGCGCGATCGTGGTCGGCAGCGCGGGCGCCCCCTCCTCGGCGAGCGCGGCGACCTCCGAGGCGCGCGCGCGGAGCGCGTCGTTCTCGGGCTCGACCGTGAGCGCGAACCGGCAATTGTTGTTGGTGTATTCGTGGCCGCAATAGAGATTGGTCTCCGGCGGCAGGCCCGCGAGCTTCTTCAGCGAGGCCCACATCGTCTTGGCGTCGCCTTCGAGCAGCTTGCCGCACCCGACCGAGAACAGCGTATCGCCGACGAAGACGAGTTCGTCGTCGGGGAAATGATAGCTGACGTGACCCTTGGTGTGGCCCGGCGTCTCGATCACGCGCGCTTTCGCGTTGCCGATGGCGACCGTGTCGCCCTCTTTGACCGTGACATCGATATCGGGAATGGAGGAGGCCTCCTTCGCCGGGCCGACGATGATGCAGCCGGTCATGCGCTTGACGATGGTGTTGCCGGCGGTGTGGTCGTGATGATGGTGAGTGGTGAGGATGTGGCTGAGGGTCCAGCCCTTCTCGTGCAACGCGGCAAGCAGCTCCTCGGCGTCGGGCGCATCGATGGCGGCGGTCGCGCCTGTCGCGGCGTCGTGCACGAGCACGCCGTAATTGTCGCTCCGCGTCGGATATTGGTGCACTTCGAGGCGAGACATCGCTCCTCCGACGCTCATTTTGCCAAAAACCACTAACAAGGGACAATACCATTCCTGCGTGTCGCATTGAACCGCCCCGGAGGAGAGGGTGCGGCGCTTAACCTTCACGCGCTATGATGGCGCATGCATCTCGACGCCGCCGATCTCAAGGAGTTCTACGCCCGCCCCCTCGGCCGCGTGGTGCGCCGGCTGCTCGGCGCCCGCGTGAGGTCGCGGTGGAGCGACCTCAAATCCTGCCGCACCTTCGGGCTCGGCTTCGTCACGCCCTATCTCGCGCCCTTCAGGGCCGAGGCGGAACCGTTGGGCGCGCTGATGCCGGGGCGCCTCGGAGCCGTTGTTTGGCCTGAGCAGGGTCAGTCGCTCTCGGTTCTGGTCGATGACACCGATCTCCCGCTGATCGATGAGGGCGCCGACCGCATCCTTCTCGTGCACATGCTCGAATGGTCGGAGAAGCCGCTCGAGCTCTTGCGCGAGGTCTGGCGCGTCTTGGCGCCGCGCGGGCGTCTCTTGATCGTCGTGCCCAACCGTCGCGGGCTGTGGGCGCGCGTCGACACGACGCCGTTCGGCTATGGCAGCCCCTTCAGCCGCCGCCAGATCACCCGCCTTCTGAAGGAGGCGATGTTCTCGCCTGAGGATTGGGAATATGCGCTGCACATGCCGCCCTTCAATTGGCGCATCCTCTTGCGGTGGCCGCTGTTCTGGGAACGGCTCGGGCTGCTGTTGTGGCCGACCTTCTCCGGCGTGATCGTCATCGAGGCGACCAAGGAAGTTTACGCGGCGATCCCGGCGCGCGAGACCGCCAACACGCGGCGGCGCCGGCTCGTCCCCGTTCCCGCCGGCGTGACGCCTGCGGCCTTACCGCGACAATAGGAATACCGCCTGCTCGCCGAACAGGTTCTGGGCGAAGGCCGGCATGGAGACGCCGAGCTTCCGCCCGTAGGCGTTGAGCGCCACGGCGCGCTCGACGCGCGCGCCGACATCTTTGCACAGGCCGCGGAAGTCCTTGATCGTGCAGAGATGGATATTCGGCGTGTCGTACCAATGGTCGGGCAGATTGTCGGTCAGCGGCATCTGGCCGCCGAACAGGAGCTGCCCCCGCACCCGCCAATGGCCGAAATTCGGAAACGAGACCACGGCGCGCTTGCCGATGCGCAATAGCTGCTCGAGCACATGGCGCGGCGAATAGGTCGCCTGAAGCGTCTGGGACAGGATGGCGAAGTCGAAGGCAAGGTCCGGATAATGGACGAGGTCGGTGTCGGCGTCGCCCTGGATCACGGACAAGCCTTGCGCCACGCAGGAATTCACCCCCGCTTGGCTGAGCTCGATGCCACGGCCGTCAACGCCGCGCTTCTCCGACAGCAGCCGCAGCAGCGTGCCGTCGCCACAACCCACATCGAGCACGCGCGCGCCGGGGCTCACCATCTCGGCGATGAACAGAAGATCGACGCGGCTCGTGTCGGCGGCGCGGATGGCGGGCGGCGGCACGTTGACGTTCATGGCAGCCATCCTTCCGCTCCCGCGATCCCGCGCTTCGCCGCCCCCGCGGCCAAGAAACCGCGGATCGTATCGAACAGCTCGGGCTCGTGCAGCAGAAACGAGTCGTGACCGTTCATGGTCTTGAGCTCGACGAAGCTGACATTGGCTGCGACCGCGTTCAGCGCGTGCACGATCTCGCGGCTCTCCTCGGTCGGGAACAGCCAGTCGCTGGTGAACGAGACGAGGCAGAAGCGCGTCTTGGTGCCGGTGAATGCGTTGGCGAGCGCCCCGCCATGGTCGGCGGCGAGGTCGAAATAATCCATGGCGCGGGTGATGTAGAGATAGGAGTTGGCGTCGAAGCGATCGACAAAGCTCAAGCCCTGGTGGCGCAGATAGCTTTCCACCTGAAAGTCGGCGTCGAAGCCGAAAGTGATCCTGTCCCGGTCCTGGAGATTGCGGCCGAACTTCCGGTGCAACGCGTCGTCGGACATATAGGTGATGTGCGCGGCCATGCGCGCGACGGCGAGACCCTTGCGCGGGTTCCGCCCCTCGTCGAGATAGCGGCCCTGGCACCAATCGGGATCCGCCATCACTGCCTGGCGTCCAACCTCGTGAAAGGCGATGTTCTGCGAGGAGTGGCGCGCGGAACAGGCGATCGGCACCGCCGAGAACACGCGATCCTTAAAGGTCGAGGCCCATTCCAGCACCTGCATGCCGCCCATCGACCCGCCCAGCACCGAGAGCACGTCGGGGACGCCGAGATGATCGAGCAGGCGCGCCTGCGCCCGCACCATGTCGGCGATGGTGATGACGGGGAAGTCGAGCCCGTAGACGCGCCCCGTGGCCGGATTGATCGAGCTCGGGCCGGTCGAGCCCATGCATCCGCCGATGACGTTGGGGCAGAGCACGAAATAGCGATCGGTGTCGATCGGCTTGCCGGGACCGACCATGGTGTCCCACCAGCCGGGCTTGCCGGTGACGGGATGAATGTTGGCGACGTGCTGGTCGCCGGTCAGCGCATGGCAGACGAGAACGAGGTTCGACTTCGCCGCGTTGAGCTCGCCATAGGTCTGATAGGCGATGGAGAACGGCGCAAGCTGGGCGCCGCAGTCGAGCGGCAGCGGCTCGTGCGCCGGAAAGTGCACGATCTCGCTCTGCGGGTTCGCAATCTGCGCAAGCCGCAAGGAATGGTCAGCAAAGGCTTGCGCCGTCGGTGTCTCGCTCATGCCCGTTCAATGCCTGACTCACTCCGCCACGCGGTGACGTTCCGCTTCATCTTGTTCCGTCATTCCGGCGGAAAGCCGGAAACCAGATGCTTTGCTCGGTGCCGGTTGTCTGGATACCGGCTTACGCCAGAAAGGTAACGAAGCCTGCACAATTCGGGGTTAGCTAGGAGCTTGACCGTGAAAGTCAATCTTTTCTTTGCTTTGCCGCTTGGATTGGGCCTATGAGAGGCCCTTCGTCGAGCCTTCGAGGAGAAGTCCCATGGCCGCCACGCGTGGCCCGCGCCCCCGCCCAGGCGTTCTCGACATCGCGCCCTACGTGCCGGGCACGAGCGCGCTTCCTGGCGCTGACGCCGTGATCAAGCTCTCCTCGAACGAGACCCCGTTCGGGCCGTCGCCCCGCGCGATCGCGGCCTATCGCGAAGCCGCCGCCGCGCTGTCGCGCTACCCTGACGGTTCCGCGCGGCCCTTGCGCGAGGCAATCGCTGCTTTCTACGGCCTCGATGCGGCCCGCATCGTCTGCGGCGCGGGCTCCGACGAGCTGCTCAACCTGCTCGCCGCCGCCTATCTCGGTCCCGGCGACGAGGCGATCTACAGCGCCCACGGCTTCCTCGTTTACAAGATCGCGATCATGGCGCGGGGCGCAACCCCGGTGGCAGCTCCGGAGACGGAGCTCACCGCCGATGTCGATGCGATCCTCGCTTGCTTGAGCCCGCGGACGCGGCTCGTGTTCATCGCCAACCCCAACAATCCGACCGGCACGTATCTGCCGTTCGACGAGGTCAAGCGCCTGCGCGAAGCCTTGCCGGACGACGTGCTTCTCGTGCTCGACGCGGCCTATGCCGAATATGTGCGCAAGAACGATTACGAGTCGGGCATCGAGCTTGTCGCGACCTCGTCCAACACGGTGATGACGCGCACTTTCTCCAAGCTCTACGGGCTTGCTTCGCTTCGCATCGGCTGGGCCTCTTGTCCGCCTGCGATCGCCGATGCGCTGAACCGGATCAGGGGGCCGTTCAATGTCTCGGGACCCGCGATCGCGGCCGGCGTCGCTGCACTTTCCGATCAACCTTGGGCGCAAGCGGCCGTCGAGCATAACGAGCTGTGGCGAGGAAAGCTCGCCGAGGCTTTTTCCGGCATCGGACTTGGCGTCACCCCGAGCGCAGCCAATTTCCTCCTCCTGCATTTCGGAGCAGCGAACGGCAAATCGGCGGTTGCGGCCGACAAGTTCCTGCATGAGCGGCGCATCATCTTGCGGAGGGTCGAGGAATACGGCCTTCCCGGCGCGTTGCGCGTGACCATCGGCACGGAAGACGAGAACCGCGCCGCGCTCGATGCGCTCACCGCCTTTATGCGGGGGAATAGCGCCCGACAATGACGACGCCGCTTTACGACACGCTCGCGCTTATCGGCGTTGGGCTGATCGGCTCCTCGATCGCGCGTGCCGCCCGCGCTCATGGCGCCGTGCGCGAAATCGTGGCGACCGCGCGCTCGGCGAAAACGAGAAAACGCGTTGCCGAGCTCGGCATCGCCGACAAGGTGGTCGAGACCAACGCCCACGCGGTCAAGGGCGCCGACCTCGTCATCGTCTGCATTCCCGTTGGCGTCTGCGGCACGGTCGCTAAAGAAATTGGCCCGCATCTCAAGTCCGGCGCCACGGTGTCCGACGTGGGATCGGTCAAGAGCTCGGTCATCCGCGACATGGGCGCGCATTTGCCGAAGACCCTTCATTTCGTGCCGGCCCATCCCGTCGCGGGCACGGAGCACTCCGGTCCCGATTCGGGCTTCGCCGAACTGTTCGAAGGCCGCTGGTGCATCTTGACGCCGCCCGAGGGAACCGACGCCGCGGCGGTTGACCGCCTCGCCGCCTTCTGGCGCCTCATCGGCGCCAAGGTCGAGATCATGAGCGCCGAGCATCATGACCTCGTTCTCGCCATCACCAGCCACGTGCCGCATCTCATCGCCTACAATATTGTCGGCACCGCCGCCGACATGGAGGAAGTCACGCAGTCGGAGGTCGTCAAGTTCTCGGCGGGCGGCTTCCGCGACTTCACCCGCATCGCCGCTTCGGACCCCGTGATGTGGCGCGACGTGTTCCTCAACAACAAGGAGGCGGTGCTGGAAATGTTGGCCCGCTTCTCCGAGGACCTCGCCGCCCTTCAGCGCATGATCCGCTGGGACGACGGACCCGCGCTCGAAGCGCTGTTTACCCGCACCCGCGCCATTCGCCGCGGGATCATCGAGGCGGGGCAAGACACCGACGCGGCCGATTTCGGCCGGCCGCACGGCCACGACGACTGACGGCTCATGGCTGAGCTTTGGGTGTTCGGCTACGGCTCTCTGATGTGGCAGCCGGGCTTCGCCTTCATGGAGCGCGTGCCCGCGGCTCTGATCGGCGCGCACCGCTCGCTTTGCATCTATTCCTTCCATCATCGCGGGACGCAGGAACGCCCGGGTCTCGTGCTCGGTCTCGACGAAGGCGGCGCTTGCCGCGGCATCGCCTTCCGGGTGGAAGCCGACAATCGCGACGAGACGGTCGCCTATCTCCGCGCGCGCGAGCAGGTGACGGACGTCTATGTGGAGGCAATCAAGCAGGTGAGCCTGCTCGACGGCTCAGACCGCCAATGCGACGCCCTGTGCTATCTGGCCGATCGCGGCCACCCGCAATATGCGGGACGCCTATCGCTCGCGCGGCAGGCGGCGCTGGTGCGGTCGGCAGTGGGCCTCGCCGGCGGCAATGTCGATTACGTGCTGAACACCGTGCGCCATCTCGAGGAGGTGGGCATTCACGACGCCGAGCTTGCGGCGCTGGCAAAGCGCCTCACCGCGACAGAAGGCGGCGCGCCGAAGACTTAAGCTTCAAGTCCCTAGCTTTAAGTCAGCTTCAAGTCCCTAGCTTTAAGTCTCTTCCTTGACGTCGAGCACTTGGCGGCCGCGATAGCGGCCCGATTTCAAGTCGATGTGATGCGGCCGGCGGAGCTCGCCGGAATCCTTATCCTCGATGTAAGTCGGAGCCTGAAGCCTATCGTGGCTCCGCCTGTTGCCGCGCTTCATCCGCGAGGTTTTTCTTTTGGGAACGGCCATTCTCGTAAAACCCTATCGACAGACCGGCGCGGGTTGCCGCGCCTGATTGAGCCCGCCCTTATAGTGGCAATCCTCGGGGCTGGCCAGAGGGCCGAACAACAAAACGAAGGCTTAACGCCGTGGCTCAAGGCAACCCGTGCGCGCGGCCATGATCGGCAGGCGCCGCTCGACCGCCAGCGTGACCAGCAGCATGCGCCGGCTCGGCCGTGCCGGGTTGCGGAAGCGCGGATTGGGCAGCGTCGCCACCAAAAGAACCGCCTCGCGGCGGGTCAGGTCCGCCGCGCTCTTGTGGAAATAGTAACGGCTTGCCGCTTCGACTCCGAAAATGCCGGGGCCGAATTGGGCGACATTGAGATAGACCTCCATCATCCGCGCCTTCGGCCATAGCACCGACATAACATAGGCGAGCGGCACCTCGATCGCTTTGCGCACATAGCTCCGCCCGCTCCACAGATAGAGGTTCTTCGCGGTCTGCATCGGTATCGTGCTTGCGCCGCGAAAAGCCCCGAGGCCTCCCCCTTCCTTGATGGCCTCGTTCACCGCGCTCCAATCGACGCCCCAGTGGTAGCAGAAACGGCCGTCCTCGCTCGCGATCGCGGCGAGCGGAAGCTGCGGCGACATATCCTTAAGCGGCAGCCATTGGTGGCGAAGCGTATTCCCCTTCAGCTTCTCCACGGCCATGACCGGGGTGATGGGCGGATTGATGAAGCGAAAGGCGATGATTGAAAGGACGATTACGGCGGCGATCACCGAAATAAGGCGAAAGGTGCGCCTGAGCCAGGGATGCTTTTTTCGCCTCATGCTGCGCTTCCGCGTGCGCTCGCCTGAGACCGCTTGGACCGTCATAACTGGGCCTTGTACCCTCGGGTTGCCGCCTCAAGCAACGTCGTATTAGGGTAAGGATTACCGATCATTTTGCGGCAAAGCGCCGCTATTGTTTCGCTTTCCCACATGTCCCTTCTCGCAGAGCTCGAACGGGTTGCCGCGGCCGTCGAGAGACGGCTCGACCGGCTGCTCGCCAAGCCCGGCGGGAGGCCCGAGGACAAGCGGCTGGGCGAGGCCATGCGCTACGCCGCGCTTAGCGGCGGCAAGCGCCTGAGACCGTTCCTTCTTGTCGAGTCGGCACGGCTGTTCGGCGTTAAGGACGAGGAGGCCCTTCCGGCCGCGACCGCGCTCGAATGCATCCACTGCTACTCGCTGGCGCATGACGACTTGCCCGCCATGGACGACGACGCCGTCCGGCGCGGCCGGCCCGCTCTCCATATTGCTTTCGACGAGGCGACCGCCATCCTCGCCGGCGATGCGCTGCTCACCCTCACTTTCGAGATCCTGAGCGACGATGGCACCCATCCCGATCCCGCCATCCGCGCCGAGCTTGTCCTTCTTCTCGCGCGAGCCGCCGGCTGGCGCGGCATGGCGCAAGGCCAGGCGCTCGATCTCAGCCCCGAGCGGCAGAGCTTCACGCCGTCCGAGATTGCCGCCATGCAGGCGCTCAAGACCGGCGCCCTGTTCCGTTTCGCCTGCGAGGCGGGGGCAGCGCTCGGACGCGCCGGCTTGCCCGAACGCGCGGCTCTCATCGCCTACGCGTCTTCCCTCGGCCAGGCGTTTCAGCTCGCCGACGATCTGCTCGATGCCGAAGGTGACGCGGCCGCCCTCGGCAAGGCCGTGGCGAAGGACGCTTCCCGCGGCAAAGCGACGCTTCTTGCCCGCCTCGGCCCCGACATGGCGCGGCAACGGCTCGACGAGCTCGTCGTCGAAGCCGAGCAGGCGCTTGCCCCGTTCGGCGATCGGGCGATCACTCTGGTTGAGATCGTGCGATTCGCGGTAGACCGTAAGCGCTGAGCGCGATGAGAGGCTATGGCACCGTGGAAAAAGTCACCAACGCCGGGCAAAAAGCGCCAATTGTCAGGTTGGGAGACGCTGGCATTGCATGGTCAGGCGCAGATTCGCTTCCTGATCGCGACTGCCGTCGGTTTAGCCTTTGCCATCCTTGTGCCGACCGAGGATTGGGTCACGCGCGCGCTCACGGGCTGGAACGCCGGCGGTTGGCTCTATCTTGGCCTCGTCGTGCAAAAGATGTGGCACGCCGAGATCGAAGGCATCAAGCAAGAGGCTGGCATTGAGCGTGAGAGCCGCATCGCCGTCCTTGTCATCGTCATCCTCGGGTCGTTCTTCGCCATGCTTGCGTTGTTGACGCAGTTGGCCGCCCTCAAGACCGAACATGGCTTCGACCGTACCATCAGCATCGTCTTGTCGGTCTCAACACTCGTTCTTTCGTGGCTGTTGATCCAGTTGGTGTTCGCCGTGTTTTACGCCCATGAGTTCCACAGCGAGAAGGGGGGCAAAGCCGGCGCTGGCGGCGGTCTCAAATTTCCAGGAGAACATACGCCTGACTATCTCGACTTCGTCTATTTTTCCTTCGTGGTGGGAACCACGGCACAAACCTCCGATGTCTCGGTATCGTCGCGGCCCATGCGCGCCGTCGTGGTTGTGCATGGCATTTTATCGTTCTTCTTCAACACGGCGGTAATCGCGCTTGGCGTTAATTTCGCCGCGCAGCTGGTGCAGGGCTGAAGCCTCACATTACCGCGCGCAGGATTTCGCCGGAGCTGCCTGGAGCAGGAACAGCGCGTTCTCCGCATCTTGCGACGACAAGACGATGAAGGCGCCGAGATCGACCCCCGGCACGAGCGCAAGATTCTGGCCCGCGCCGCGAAGCGCGAGCTTCCGGTTCTTGCCGGCGCGCTCGATCGAGAATTGGCCGATGAAGAATCCGTCGGTGAAGCAGGAGAGCGCAGTACCCTGCTCGACGCAGCGGGCGTTTTCGGGATTGACGAAAGTGTCCTGCTTGTCGCGCACGAGCGCGGTGATCTTGGCGCGGTAGGCGCCGGGCGCGCCGTCGCTTTCGCCCTCGCGCGGCGCAACAGAGAGCGTCATCGCCGCGACCTTCTGCGCCGGGTGCTTGGCAAGGTGCACGGCATCGTAGACGCGGCTCCAGCAGCCGATCCACGAATCGACGTCTGCCTCTTCCTCGGCAACGTCTTCGGCGAGCGCGGCCGTGCCGACAATGAGAAGCGCGATCAGCGCGAGGAACCCCTTCCGCATCTCACCCCCTACTCCGCCGCGTCGCGGCCGGCGCTCCGGCCGAACCGCCGTTCGATATAGTCGAGCACCATCTGCTTGAACTCCGCCGCGGCGCCTGGCCCGCGCAAAGTCGCCGCCTTCTTGCCGTCGATGAACACGGGCGCCGCCGGCGCCTCGCCGGTTCCGGGAAGCGAGATGCCGATATCGGCATGCTTCGATTCGCCGGGCCCGTTGACGATGCAGCCCATCACCGCGACCGTGAGCGTCTCAATGCCCGGATAGCGGCGCTTCCACACCGGCATCTCGTCGCGGATGAAGTCCTGAATGTCGCTGGCAAGCTCCTGGAAGGTAGTCGAGGTGGTGCGCCCGCAGCCGGGGCAGGCCGCGACCACCGGCACGAAATGCCTCAAGCCCATACTCTGAAGCAGCTCCTGCGCGACCTTCACTTCGAGGGTGCGGTCTCCGCCGGGCTCGGGCGTAAGCGAGATGCGGATCGTGTCGCCGATCCCCTGTTGCAGCAGCACGCCGAGCGCGGCCGAGGAGGCGACGATGCCTTTGGAGCCCATGCCCGCCTCGGTCAGCCCGAGATGGAGCGCAAGCTCGGAGCGCGACCCGAGCATGGAGTAAACCGCGATCAGGTCCTGCACGGCTGAGACCTTGGCCGAAAGGATGATGCGCCCCGGCCCAAGCCCGAGCTCGATCGCGCGCTCGGCACTGAGCAACGCCGACTGCACGATCGCCTCGTGCATCACCGCGCGAGCTTCCATTGGTTCACGCAAGGCCGCGTTCTCGTCCATCAGCCGCGTCAGCAGCTCTTGGTCGAGACTTCCCCAATTCACGCCGATCCGCACCGGCTTTGAGTGACGAAGCGCGATCGCGATGATCTCGGCGAACTGCCTGTCGCGCTTGTCCTTGAAGCCGACATTGCCGGGATTGATGCGATACTTGGCCAGCGCCTCGGCGCAAGCCGGATGCTCTTTCAGAAGCGTGTGGCCGTTAAAGTGGAAGTCGCCGATGAGCGGCGCATCGACGCCCTGCCGGTCGAGCCGCTCCTTGATACGCGGCACGGCGGCGGCCGCCTCGGCGCGATCGACGGTGATGCGGACAAGCTCCGAGCCCGCGCGCGCCAACGCCGCGACCTGGGCCGCCGTCGCTTCGACATCGGCCGTGTCGGTATTGGTCATGGACTGCACGACGATCGGCGCGTCGCCACCGACCGTGACGGTGCCGATCCTGACCGGAATTGCGCGCCGACGGGCCTTGGTCTCCATGGGGTCAGGATACATCATATTTGGTGATATTTGGCGGGGCCGCGCCAGAACCCCGGCGTGTCAGGCTTTTGGCCCGCTTGCGGCCTTGCCCCCAAGCGCCATCACGAGGTCGGCAAGGAGCGCCGCCGATGCGACGCCCGCGGCGGCAAAGAGCGCGGTCGCGGCGTCGGCCACGCGATCGGCCGTCAGCGCCTGCAAGGTCTCCAAGACAATGGCGACCGGGAGGAGCACAGCCGCCACCGTTATCGGCCGGCGCGTGGCAATCGAGGACACGAGGGTGAGGGTGAAATAGGCAAGGAAGTGCTCCAAGAGCCAATGCAGCCCGAGCCTCACCTGCCACGCCGCCGGAACAAACGTCGCGACGACGATCGCCGCGAGCAGTGCCGCCCCGGCGAAGCCGGTCAGGCGTGACAGCGAAGCCGTGACCATGTCTTGAGAATAATCGCGGCCTCGTCCGGAGAGAAGCATCGCCTCAGGACGACAGCGCCGCCGCGATCGCCCCGGCATTGTGGCGGAACATGTCGAGATAGGTCGGCGCCGGTTCGTCCGCCTCCGACAGCGCGTCGGAATAGAGCGCACCGCCGATCTTGGCGCCGGTCTCGCGCGCGATCTGGTCGAGCAGGCGATGGTCGGTGATGTTCTCGACGAACACCGCCGGAATCTTCTGCTGCTTGATCTGGCGGATGATCTTGGCCACGTCCTGGGCCGAGGCTTCGCTCTCGGTGCTCACCCCTTGCGGCGCGATGATCTCAAGCCCGTAAGCCTTGCCGAAATATCCGAAAGCATCGTGCGAGGTGATGATCTTGCGGCGCGCCTCGGGGAGAGCGCCGAGCGCGGCCTTCACCGCACTTTCCTCCTCGTCGATCGCCGCGAGATATTTGGCCGCGTTCGCCTCGTAAGCGGACTTCCCGTCCGGATCGGAGGCGATCAGACCGTCACGGATATTGGCGACATAGATCTTGCCGTTGGCGAGGTCCTGCCAGGCGTGGGGGTCGGTGACCGTGTCGGGCGCGCCGCCCTCCTCCTCGATCATGGTGAGCGGCTTCACGCCCTCGCTCGCGACCACGACCTCGCCCTTGAAGTCGGCGGATTTCTCCAGCCGTTCGATCCAGCCTTCGAAGCCGAGCCCGTTGACGAAGAAGACATCGGCTGAAGCAAGGGCCTTGGCGTCCGCGGGCGTCGGGCTGAACACATGCGCATCGCCGTTCGGTCCGACCAGGTTCACGACCTCGACCCTGTCGCCGCCCACCTGGCGGACCACGTCGCCAAGGATGCTGAACGAGGCGACCGCTTTGACCTTGTCTGCGGCGCCCGCTCCGCCCGGCAAAGCGAGAAGAAGAGTAGCGGCGGCCAATGCGAAACATGAGATGACGTGACGCTTCATGTCGCAACTCCGCGGTTGAGATCAGGCTTCGAGATGACGGCGCGGAACAATGTTCCAGACCAAACCGCCGCGCGGGCCAAGCAGCATCGAGACAAGGTAGAAGGTCCCGCACAGGAGGACGGTCGCCGGTCCGGTCGGCACGTTGGCGTAATAGGACAGGAGCAGGCCCGCGACGGTCGCCGCGAAGGCGGACGCGATCGCGACCGCAATGAGCCCGGACATATCCTCGGCCCAGAACCGCGCAGTCACCGCCGGAAGCAGCATGATGCCGACCGCCATCAACGTGCCAAGCGCCTGGAACCCCGCCACCAGATTGAGCACCACGAGCACGAGGAAGATAAGATGCGTCGGCGAACTCCATCCGCTCGCGGAGCGCAGGAATTGCGGATCGAAGCATTCGAGCACGAGCGGGCGGTAGATGACCGCAAGCACGGTGAGCGAGATCGTGGCGATCGCGGCGACGAGAATGAGCGCGGAATCGTCGAGCGCAAGCACCGTTCCGAACAGCACATGCAGGAGATCGATATTGCTGCCCCTGATCGAGACGATCAGAACGCCGAGCGCAAGCGACACGAGATAGAACCCTGCGAGGCTCGCGTCCTCGCGCAACAGGGTCGCCCGCGCGACGAGCCCCGCGGCAAGGGCCACCGTAAGCCCGGCGACGAATCCGCCGAACGACATGGCGGGAAGCGACAGTCCAAACAGGAGGTAGCCGACGGCCGCCCCCGGGAGCACGGCATGGCTCAGGGCGTCGCCCATCAGGCTCATGCGCCGCAGCATGAGAAACACGCCGATCGGCGGCGCACCGAGCGAGAGCGCAAGGCAGCCGACGAGCGCGCGGCGCATGAAGGAAAATTCCACGAAGGGACTGACGATCGCGTCGATCATGCCGGTTCCCGCTCGCGCATTGCCTCGTCCCGCGCGCAAATCTCTGCATGCTCGTCGAAGGCCTCGACCAGTTGGCGCGACTTGGCGAGATTGGCGGAAGTCAGCACTTTGCGTGTCTCGCCCCAGGCCACGACTTCGCGCGCGAGGATGAGCGTCTCGGGGAAACGCGCCCGCACCTGCTCGATATCGTGCAGCGCCGCGAGCACGGTGCGCCCTTCTTTATGCCAGCGCCCGATCAGCCCGATGAGATCGGCGATGGTCCTGCTGTCAACGGCGCGGAACGGCTCGTCGAGAAGAATGATGGCGGCGTCCTGCAAGAGGAGGCGCGCGAACATCACGCGCTGGAACTGGCCGCCCGAGAGCGCGCCGACGAGGCGGTTGGAGAGACCCTGCAAGCCGACCGTCGCGAGCGCATGCGCGACCTCGTCTTCGTGCTTGCCGTCAATGCCGCCAAAGGCGCCGACCTTGCGCCACAGCCCCATCGCAACGCAGTCGAACACCGAGATCGGGAACAGGCGATCGGTCTCGTTCTGCTGCGGAAGATAGGCGATCCCCGAAGCTTTGGCGCCGTCGAGCGCGATGCTGCCGCCGAGCGGCCGAAGCTCGCCGGCGATGCCCTTGAGCAGCGTCGATTTGCCGGCGCCGTTCGGACCGATGACGGCAAGGAGCGCACCCGACTTAACTTCGCCCGTGATGTGATGCACAGCCGGATGCCGGTCGTAGCCGAACGTCGCGTCGTGGAAGGAGATCGCGGGGCGCTTCGCGGTCATGCTCACCTCAAAGCCCAGAGCACGGCGCCCCAAAGCAACGCCGACGCGGCGGCGGCGAAGAGGAGGCGCGCGCCAAGCGAGAGGCGGAGCAGCGAGTAGGCCGCATGAAGGTGAGGTTCGCCTCGCCGTTCGATACGCATTGACGTGTCCTCTTGCTGACGGGGCTTTAAGCGCGGCAGGTCTCGCACCGGCCCGCGATCTCGACGGTGACCTGGTCCGGCAGGATTTGATCGGGCGCGAGATCGAGCAGCGCCGCCTCGTCCCGATCGGAAAGGGGAATCTCGACGACCTTGCCGCATTGGCGGCAGATGGCGAACGCCAGTCTGCCGTCGCAGGCGCCATGATCGCAGGCGATGAAGGCCGCGCGCGACTGAAGGCGATGCACCATGCCCTTCTGCATCAGCTCGTTCAGCGCGCGGTAGACGGTGGGAGGATGCGAGATGCCCGAAGTTCTCACCCGGTCGAGGATCGCATAGGCGCTCATCGGCTCCTTAGCTCGGCGCAAACAGGCGAGAATCTCGTTCTGATTGCGCGAAAGCTTGGGGCGGTGGTGATGCTGCGTGGTGGCCATAGTGATGATATAACATAACAACTCCTGGCCCGCGTCAAGCAGTTCCCGCGCTTCGCAAAAATTACGCCGGCAAACCGGCATGCGCGTGCCGGAACCTAAGGCGCAAAGAGCCGTTGCACCTCTGATTGCCGGTTTCCCCCCTGCCGGAAAATCTCGAGGACATGCCCATGCTTAGAATCGGACTCAGTCTCTTGCTTGTCGGATTCGCAGGCGGCGTTGCTCTTGCTGCCGACGAAGCCCAGCCGCCCGCATCCGAAGGCGCCCCTGCGGCACAGGCTCCGGCGCCGAACGCCGAAGCGGCCGCCGGAGGTGGCACCCCGCTCGAAACCGCGCGCCAAGCCGAGAAGGGCAGCCTGAAGAGTCCCTATGAGGACTTTGCGAGCGTCGCCGATGAAGGCCATAAGAAATTCATGGCTGCCGGATGCAACGGTTGCCACGGTGGCACCGGCGGCGGCGGCATGGGGCCTCCGCTCACCAACCAGGTCTGGGTCTACGGGAAGGACGGCGACACGCTGTTCCGCTTGATCGCGCTCGGCTCAGACGAACTGCAGAAGGATGGCTATCAGCGCAAGGGATCGGAGAACGTGGTCGGACCGATGCCGCCCTTCGGCGGGATCGTCAAATCCAACGACGATGTATGGAAGATCATCGCCTGGATCAGGTCGGTCAATCCGTCCTCGGCGGAAGGCTCGTCGGCGTCGGCGGCCGAGTAGTCGGCAAGGCCTCTTGATCGGCGCTTGGACCCGGCGACCAATGCGCGATGCTTGACCGCATCGCGATCATCGAGGCCGATATCACCGCGCTTGACGTCGACGCCATAGTCAACGCCGCCAATCGGAGCCTGCTCGGCGGCGGCGGCGTCGATGGCGCGATCCATCGCGCGGCCGGCCCCGAGCTTAAACAGGCTTGCGCCGCGCTCGGCGGTTGCGAGACGGGCGAGGCCAAGATCACGCCCGGCTTCCGCCTCAAGGCGCGCCACGTGATCCACACCGTCGGCCCTGTCTGGGGCGGCGGCGAGCGCGGCGAGGACCGGCTGCTCGCGAGCTGCTATCGCAACAGTCTCGCGCTTGCCTCCGAGCGCGGGCTCAGCTCGATCGCCTATCCCGCCATCTCGACCGGCGCTTACGGCTTTCCGCCCGAGCGCGCGGCGCTCATCGCCGTTCGCGCCGTCGCAGCCGCGCTCTCCCAAGCGGCTTCGATCGAGCGCGTCGTCTTCTGTTGCTTCGGCGCGGCCTCCCGCCAGCATCACGAAGCGGCACTTGCCGCCACCCGCGGCGACTGAGGACGGTCGCGCGATTGACCGCAAGCCCCATCATCGTCTGGTTTCGGCTTGATCTCAGGCTTGCCGATCATGCCGTACTCCGCGAGGCGGCGAAGATCGGCGCGCCCCTCCTCCCCGTCTACATTCTCGACGACGAGACGCCGGGCTCTTTGCGAATGGGGGGCGCCGCCCGCTGGTGGCTGCATGGGAGCCTTGCCGCGCTCGGCCGCGGTCTTGCCGAGCACGGCGGCAGGCTTCACCTGCGTCGAGGCGCTGTGCCGAAAATTCTGGCGGCGCTGCTCGATGAAACCGGCGCATCTGCCATTCATGCGACGAAAGGCTACGAGCCTTGGGAGAGCAAGCTCGAAGAAACTGTCGTCGCCGTTTGCGCCGCACGCAACGCAGAGCTTCGGCTCTTTCCCGGCCGGCTCCTGTTCGAGCCAGAGGCCATCGCAACCGGGAGCGGGCAACCCTTTCGCGTGTTCGCGCCGTTCTGGAAGGCTTGCCTTGCCGCGCCGCCGCCGCGCGCGCCTCTTCCGGTCCCGAAGCTCGGCCGTTTCGCCGCCGCCAACAGTGAGAGTCTGGAGAGCCTTGAGCTACTCCCGGCCAAACCCGATTGGGCCGGCGGTTTGCGCGCGGCCTGGCAGCCCGGCGAAAGCGCAGCGCAAGCGCGGCTTCGCGACTTCATCGCCGAGCGCCTGCAACGTTACGCCGACGACCGGGGCAATCTCGACGGCGATACGTCGTCGCTTCTCTCGCCCTATCTCCATTTCGGCGAGCTCGGCCCGAACCAGGTCTGGCACGCCGTGACCCATGCCGCCGCTAGCGCGCGCGGCAAGCTCGATCGCGGCGCCTTCTCCTTTCTTCGCGAGCTCGGCTGGCGCGAGTTTTCCTATCACCTGCTCGACCGTTTCCCGGCGATGACGCATCAACCGCTCAAGCCCGAGTTTGCCCGCTTCCCCTGGCGCGACGACGCCCCAGCATTCCACTGCTGGCAGAAGGGTGAGACCGGCTATCCCATCGTCGATGCCGCCATGCGCCAGCTCTGGCAGACGGGCTGGATGCCGAACCGCGCGCGCATGATCGTTGCGTCATTTCTCGTCAAGCATCTGCTGCTGCCCTGGCGCCGATTGGTTCCTCGACACTCTCGTCGATGCCGACCTCGCCAACAATTCGGCGAGCTGGCAGTGGGTGGCGGGCTCGGGCACAGACGCCGCGCCCTATTTCCGCATCTTCAACCCCGTGCTTCAGGGCCGGAAATTCGATCCGCGCGGCGACTACGTGCGGATATGGGTGCCGGAACTGAAGCTTCTGCCCGCGCCAGTCATTCATGCGCCGTGGGAAGCCCCGCCTCAGACGCTCGCAGACGCAAATGTCGCCTTGGGTCGCACCTATCCCACACCTATCGTCGAGCATGCCGCCGCTCGTGTCCGCGCGCTCGAAGCGTTCAAAACCATCCGCGCCGGTTAAATTGGGCGCTTCGCCTCGCGCGCGAACGGCGCTAGTCTCGGCTTCGAGAATCGGCGAACCCTAAACGCCGTCTTGCGAGGTGGAGCCAGGGATGTCAGAGCTCGATCCGCTATTGCTGTCGCGCATCCAGTTCGCCTTCACCATCTCGTTCCACATTCTCTTTCCGTCCTTCACCATCGGGCTCGCAGCCTGGCTCGTCGTGCTCGAGGCGCTGTGGCTTCGCACCGGAAAGGCGATCTACCGCGACATCGCGCTTCATTGGACCAAGATCTTCGCCGTCTCCTTCGGCATGGGCGTGGTCTCCGGCGTCGTCCTCTCCTACGAGTTCGGCACCAATTGGAGCGAACTGTCGCGCCGCGGTGGCAACGTCATCGGCCCCTTGATGTCGTACGAAGTGCTGACCGCTTTCTTTCTCGAAGCGGGCTTTCTCGGCATCATGCTGTTCGGATGGAACCGCGTGCCGAAATGGGTGCATTTCTTCGCGAGCTGCATGGTGGCGCTCGGCACCGTGGTCTCGGCCTTCTGGATTCTCTCGGCCAATAGCTGGATGCAGACCCCGGCCGGGTTCCGCGTCGCCGAGGACGGCGTACTTCACGTCACCGATTGGTGGCAGGTGATCTTCAATCCGTCCTTCCCCTACCGCCTCGCCCATATGGTCGCCGCCGCCTATCTCACCACCGCCTTTATCGTCGCCGGCATCGGCGCCTGGTACATTCTGCGCGAGCGGAGCGTCCCCCACGGCCGCATCATGCTCGGCATGGGCTTGAGCCTGCTCGTCTGGCTCGCGCCGCTCCAGCTCGTGATCGGCGATCAGCATGGACTGAATGCGCGCGAGCACCAGCCGGCCAAGATCGCCGCGCTCGAAGCCCATTGGGAAACGCAGCGGAGCGCCCCGCTGATCTTATTCGCCGTCCCCGACCCCGCCGCGGAGAAGAATCACTTCGAGATCGCGATTCCGAAGCTCGGCAGTTTCATCCTGACGCATCGATGGGACGGCGAGATCCAAGGACTGAAAGCCTTCCCGCCCGAGGATCGTCCCAATCCGATCATCCCGTTTTTTGCCTTCCGCATCATGGTCGGCATCGGCCTCATCATGATCGCGGTGGGACTGGTCGGCTCGTTTCTGTGGCTCAGGGGACGGCTGTTCGACAGCGGCTGGTTCTTGCGCGTGCTCGTGTGGGTCTCGCCGCTCGGCTTCGTCGCGGTGTTGGCGGGGTGGTTCGTGGCCGAGGTGGGACGCCAGCCTTGGACCGTCTATGGCGTGCTGCGCACGGCGGACGCCGTCTCGCCCGTTCCCGGCGGCAGTGTGCTGTTCTCACTCCTTCTCTTCGTGCTGGTCTACGGCATCATCTTCGGCGCCGGCCTCTATTACATCGCGAAGCTCGTGCGGCGCGGTCCCGACGAAACCCCGCCCGTGCCCCAGCTCGACGACGCTGACCTTTCACATCGGCCGATGGCCGCGGCAGGCAACCCATGACCGAAACAGCAAGCCAGATGACGGATTTCCTTCCCGTGCTCCTGCCGCTCGTCTGGGCTGCGATCCTGGCCTTTGCCGTGTTCCTATACGTGCTGCTCGGCGGCTACGATCTCGGTCTCGGCGTGCTCTTCCCGCTCGCGCCGTCGCACAAGGACCGCGACGCGATGATGGCGTCAGTGGCACCGTTCTGGGACGGCAACGAGACCTGGCTCGTGCTCGGCGGCGGCGGACTGCTCGCGGCGTTTCCACTCGCCTATTCGATCATGCTGCCCGCGCTCTACATCCCCATCATCCTCATGCTGATCGGGCTGATCCTGCGTGGCGTCGCTTTCGAGTTCCGCTTCAAGTCGCAGCGCTCGCGCTTTCTGTGGGACTTCGCCTTCAGCTTCGGATCGGTGCTTGCGGCGCTGATGCAGGGCGCGATCATTGGGGCCTTCATCGAAGGCTTCGCCGTCACCGACAACAAGTTCTCCGGCGGCCCGTTCGACTGGTTGACGCCGTTTTCGGCCGTGACGTCTTTAGCGCTTCTCGCCGGCTATGTGATGCTGTCCACGGGGTGGCTGATCATGAAAGCCGACGACGCCTTACGCGAATGGGCTTACCGCATCGCCTATCCCGCACTGATTGCGATGGCCGCGTTCATCGTCATTTTCAGCATCTGGACGCCGCTCCTGCATCCCGAGATCGCCGCGCGCTGGTTCACTCCGGCCAACATGGTGATGCTGAGCCCGGTGCCGCTCGCGACCGCCGCTGCCGTGGGCGCGCTGTGGCTCGCGCTTAACCGCCGGCAGCGCTACACGCCCTTCCTGCTCGGCGCCGCGCTCTTCATGCTGTGCTACACCGGCCTCGCCGTCAGCCTGTTCCCCTATATCGTTCCGCCCGGTATCACGATTTGGCAGGCCGCCGCCGCGCCGGACAGCCAGCTCTTTATGCTATATGGCGCGATCCCGCTGCTGCCGATCATCCTCGGCTACACCGCGTATTCCTACTACGCGCTATGGCACGCGCCCGAGCACGACGCCTACCACTGAGGCCGGAAACGTGCTCACCATTTGCCGGGCAGGTCGTGCTCGGCGATGCGGCGCTTCAACAGCATGATCTTGCCGTAGGCCTTCTCGATGCGTGACCGCGAGATGCGCCCCTCGCGCACGGCATTGGCGATGATGGCGTGGAGCTTTGTCCCGAGCTCCGGATCGCGCAAGGCGACGTTGGAGAAGACGAGGAGATCGGTGCCGGCGTTGACCGCCTTCACCGCGCGCTCTTCGATCGAATAGTCGTCGCGGACCGCGCCCATCTCCATGTCGTCGCTGACCACGACGCCTTTGAAGCCGGTATCGCGCAGAGCGGCGACGGCCCGCCCCGACAGCGAGGCCGGAAGCTTCGCGCCGTCGCTGAATCGGGGATGGTAGAGATGGCCGACCATCACGCCGTCGAGCAACCCCTCCTTGGCGAGCGTCCGATAGGGCTCGATCTCGATCTCCTGCCAGGTGCCGGTGACGTCGGCGAGCGTCTTGTGGCTGTCGGCCGTGCTCGACCCATGCCCAGGAAAGTGCTTCGCCACCGTGGCGATACCCGCGACGCGATGGGCGCGGATGAAGGCGCCGGCGAGCGTGGCAACGATGTTGGGATCGGCCCCGAAACTTCTGTCGCGCTGCACGATGACGTAGTTGTGGGGATTGAGGCTGAGATCAACGACCGGACCGAAATTGAGGTTGAAACCGGCTTTGGCCAGCTCCTCGGCCATGGTCTGGTAGAGACGCTCGGCGGCGTGCGGCGCGGCGAAGCTCGGATTGGCGCCGACGCTCCGCGCCGATGGAAAGTAGCGGTGCCCGGTCAGGCGCTGCACCAATCCCCCTTCCTGATCGACGGCGATGAATGGGATCGGCCACGACTTGGCATCGCGCAAATAGGTCGTGAGCGCGCGGAGTTGCTCCGGCAAACCGATGTTGTCCGGGTAGAGCACGACGCCCCCGATCACCCCTTGCGCCAATTGATCGTGCGCGGCCACGACGTCCGGCTCGCGTTCGCTCCGCCCCTCGAAGCCGATCATGATCATCTGCCCGATCATGGCGTCGAGCCGGCGGCCCTCCGCTTCGCTCGATTGCTGCGGCTCCGAATCGCACGCGGCGCCAAGACCGGCGAGCGCCATGCCGAGGCAAGCAAGGCCCGCGGCGAGCAACATCCTCATCATGCGTGCATTGATCATGCTTGCGATGCCGAGCTAGCGCCCGCCCGATTGATCGCTCGCCGATGGCGCCCGCTCTTCGGCTTGCGCTTGCATCGGCATCCCCGCCGCTCGCGTAACCTTGGACGCCGGCGAAGGTCGAAAGGTTCAAATGCGGCAAGCGGCGTGTCGGGCGGAAGATTGCCAGATCGGCTCCCAAAAGAACAGGCAAGGCGGGCGTCTTGAGCCTCGCCGCGCGGCTGTGGCGGTCAGGCGCGGTGATTCTTGTCGGCACCCGATACCAGCCCCGCCGAAAAGTGCCGGAAGGCGGGGAAATTCTGGGACGGCAAGCAATGCCTCGGCCGTGCGGAGCAATGCCGGCCACGGGCGGCGTGTGGGACAAGGCGACCAAGACCTGCAAGCCCGCCTCTCTTGTCCCGCGGTGACCGCGTTTTCTTGAGCCCGCGACTTGGGCCTTGGGCTTCCTCCGGGGTTTCATGCAAAGGCCGCCGCCCGCGCCGATTTGGTCACGATTGTGAGTAGACTGTCGGGGCCAGACGTTTCCGTCCGGGGGAAATCTCGATGGTCCAAATTCGCGCCGTACGGCCTCTGATCCTTGCCGCCTTGCTGTTCGCGCCGCAACTTGCGCTTGGGGCGCCGGCCGAGCGCGCGCCGGAAGAGTCCGCCGATGAGACCTTCGCCAAGAGTTTCCTCGGCAAGACCTATGACGATGAGCTCGAGATCGAGGGCTGGCTCGATCTTGGCGGCGGTCTGGTCGCCCCTCCGATCTATGTCCACCAATATCAGCGCGAGCAAGACGGCACCTACCTCGTGCTCACAAGCCGTGAAGTCGCCAAGGCGGCCGCCGACGTTCCGGCCTCGTTCGTCGTGACCGACGCTCTGGTCGTGCCGGCGCCGCAGAAGGAGGCGGCGTTTTCCATCGCCTGCGTGCAGGGCGAGGACGCGACGTTGAAGTTCATGGGTGAAGCGAAGGGCAACGAAGCAAAGGAGTGGTGGAGCGACGTGCGCCGCGCCTGGGAGATTTCGCTTGAGACCGGCGATATCGTCTCGATTCCACCCAAAGGCGTTCGCTGCACCAACCCCAACTGGTGATGGATCGGCCGCCTGAGGTGTTTTTTTGCGGAGGGCGGGAACCCGCGATAGGGCCGCCGCCTTGTTGGAACGAATAGCCGCCGGGCCTGGGGTGTTGTTGAGAGGGTGAAGTTCAGTCCCCGCCATGACAACGGCTTATATCAACCGCATCACGACTGCCGTGCCGCCAAACAACGTGCACGCGGGCTTCGTTCGCCTTGCCGAAACGCTGCTTCCTGACGATCGACGTCAGCGCACCATCTTCCGGCGCATGGCCGAGCACTCCGGCATCGAGCGCCGCTATTCTTTCCTGACGCCGGCGGCCGAGAACGACACGGCTGAGCTCGACGCCAACGCCTTTTATGTCAGGGGCCACTTCCCCTCGACCGCGGCACGCATGCGACTGTTCAATGACAAGGCTCCGGGGCTCGCCGCCTCAGCCGTCGAACGGCTCGAACTCGGCAGCGGACGCGAAAGCCTCACGCACCTCCTCATAACCTGCTGCACCGGCTTCACGGCGCCGGGTCTCGATCTCGAACTGGTGGAGCGCTGTGGACTCCACCGCTCCATCGAGCGCACCATCGTCGGCTTCATGGGCTGCTATGCGGCGATCAACGCGCTGAAACTTGCGCGCCACATCGTCCGATCCGATCCGAAGGCGAGAATTCTGATCGTAAATTTCGAGCTCTGCACGCTGCACCTCCAGGACACGAGCGACCTCGCCAAGCTTCTCACCTTCCTTCTCTGGGGCGACGGCTGCGCCGCCTCGCTCGTCACCTCCGAGCCAAAGGGCATCGCCATCGACAGCTTCCGCGCCGTGCATTTTCCCGACACGACCGAGCTGATGCGCTGGGACATTGGCGACAGCGGCTTCGACATGATTCTCTCGGGACGAGTGCCTGCGGCTATCGAGCAGGGCGTTCGCGCCCACGGCAAGGAGATCCTAGCGGGGGCAGACCCGCGAACGATCGGGCTCTGGGCGGTTCATCCCGGCGGCCGGACCGTGGTTGACGCGGTCGAGCGCGCTTTCGCCATTCCTCCGGCTGCGCTATCGGTCTCGCGCGGCGTGCTCCGGGATTTCGGCAACATGTCGTCCGCGACTGTTATGTTCGTCCTCAACAAGCTGCTCGCCGCCGGCGAGCGCGACGCGGCCGGTTGCGGCATGGCGTTCGGGCCCGGCCTCATCGCCGAAACCATGTTGTTCCGAACGGGACGCGCCGCTTGAACGAGGGGCAGGAAGCGATCATGGCCTTCCCGCGCCGTCTCGAAACCGAGCTCCTCGATGTTCTGCCGGCCGACGACCCCGCCGCGATTCGCTCGCGCCGCGACCTCAAGCTCCTCAATGCGGTGATGCTACACCCCGCCATCATGGCGCGGCGCTTGCGGCGCCTCGCCACTGCCCCCCCGAAACGGATCGTCGAGCTTGGCGCGGGCGACGGCAGTTTGATGCTCCGTCTCGCCCGGCGTCTTGCGCCGCATTGGCCGGGCGTCGCCACCGTCCTTGTCGATCAGCAGTCTATCGTGCCTGCGGCAACGCGCGCTGAGATTAACGACCTCGGCTGGCGGCAAGAGCAGGTCGCGCAAGACGTGTTCGCCTATCTCGCGGCGGCGAAACCGGCCGATATCGTCATCGCCAATCTTTTCCTGCATCACTTCGAGTCGCCTCAGCTTTCGGAAATTCTCGCGCGATCGGCCGCGCTTGCCCCGGCCTTCGTCGCGCTGGAGCCTCGCCGTGCCGCGCTTCCGCTTCTCGGCAGCCGGATGATTTGGCTGCTTGGCTGCAACCATGTCAGCCGGCACGATGCGCCGGCGAGCGTGCGCGCCGGCTTCCGCGGCCGCGAGCTGTCTGCCTTGTGGCCCGACCTTAAGGGCTGGTCCCTGCACGAGGGACCCGCCGCGCTCTCCCATGGCTTCACGGCTCGCAAATGCTGAACGCCGCGCCATCCAAACGCTATGACGCCGTCGTCATCGGCGGCGGCCCGGCAGGCTCCCCCACCGCGCTCATGCTCGCCCGCGCCGGCTGGAAGGTCGCTATCGTCGAAATGAGCCGCTACCCCCGGCCGAAAGTGTGCGGCGAATTCATCTCGGCGAGCACGTTTGCTCTGCTCGCGGAACTCGGTCTGCTTGAGAAGGTGCGCGCGCTCGCCGGCCCCGAGGTGCGGCGCGTCGCAATCTTCGCCGGCGATACCGTAAGCGTCGCGCCGATGCCGGCGGTCGGAGGCTCGTTTGGCAAATGGGGACAGGCGCTCGGCCGCGAGCGTCTCGACCTGCTCTTGCTCGAGGCCGCGACGCGCGCCGGCGCCGATCTCTGGCAACCGTATCGCGTCACAAGCGTCGAGCCCTTGCGCCATGGCTGGCGATGCGAGATCGGGCACGACCGGAAGCGCGAAGCACTCCTCGCCGACACGATCGTCGCGGCCAACGGTTCGTGGGAGAAAAGCCCCTGGCTCCCCGATTGCGACGCGCCTCACCGGGAGTCCGACCTCATCGCCTTCAAGGCCCATTTCGACGGCGCCGACCTTGCGCCCGATTTGATGCCGCTCCTCGTTTTTCCCGGCGGGTATGGCGGCATGGTGCGGAGCGATCAGGGGCGCGTCAGTCTCTCGTGCTGCATCACCCGAAAGACCTTGAACCGATGCCGCAAGGACCAGGAGCGCGCCGGCGACGCCGTGTTGCGGCACATCGCTCGGTCTTGCCAGGGCGTCGCCGACGGGCTTGCCCACGCCGAGATTCGCGAGAGCTGGCACGCCGCCGGTCCGATCAGGCCGGGGATCCGCGCGGCTTTTGCTGATGGAATGTTTCGCGCCGGGAACGCTGCGGGCGAAGCCCATCCCATCATCGCCGAGGGCATTAC
>DASTKZ010000003.1:0-5748 GCA_035715445.1 Methyloceanibacter sp. | reverse complement strand
TCGGTGTCATCACCACTCTGACGATCAAGGAAGTGAGCGATGACGCGCTCGCGCCGCGCACCTTGCGCGAGGCTGTGCTCGATCCGTTCGTCGAGTTTTTTAGCCGTGGCGGCCTCGTCGCCGGGTTGGCCATCCTGGCTTTTTTGTTTCTCTATAAGTTGGGGGACAACATGGCCACGGCGCTGGCGACGCCGTTTTATCTGGACATGGGGTACAGCAAGACCGAGATCGGCACCGTGGCCAAATTCGCCGGTCTATGGGCCGTCATCGCCGGCGCCACGATCGGCGGGCTCGTCATGCTCAGACTGAGCATCAACCGGGCGCTATGGCTGTTCGGCTTCGTGCAGATGTTCACCATCCTGCCGTTCGTCTGGCTCAGTCAGGCGGGGCACACGCTGATGGGTCTGTTCGTCGTGGTCAGCGGCGAGTACCTCGCCGTCGGCCTCGGCAGCGTTGCGCTGACGGCTTTCATGGCCAGGGAAACCAGCAAGGCCTTCACCGCCACCCAATTTGCCCTGTTCAGCAGTTTGATCGCGGTTCCGCGCACGTTTGCCAATGCCTCGACCGGTTTCATCGTCGAAGCCGTCGGCTGGACGCAGTTCTTCGTCATCTGCACCATCGCCGCCATACCCGGCATGCTGCTGCTGTTGAAGGTCGCGCCGTGGACGGAAAAGGAAGAAAAGAAAGAGGCGCAGAGCGCGGCCACCGCGTCGGGATGACGCGCGGGCTCAGAGCTTCACATCGGCTTGCGGGATTTGACGGCGGCGGCGAGCGTGCCTTCGTCGAGATAGTCCAGTTCGCCACCGATCGGCACGCCGTAAGCGAGCCGCGACACGGCGAGGTTGCAGCCTGCAAGTTGGTCCATCAGATAATGCGCCGTGGACTGACCCTCGACCGTGGCGTTGAGCGCGAGCAGCACTTCCTTGACGTTCGGGTCGCGCGCGCGTTCGATCAGCTTCGCGATGGCGAGATCGTCGGGGCCGACCCCGTCTAGCGGCGACAGCGTGCCGCCGAGCACGTGATAGAGCCCGTTGAGCACGCTCGCGCGCTCGAGCGCCCAGAGGTCGCCGACCTCTTCGACGACGCAGATAAGCGTGCGGTCGCGCGCCGGGTCGCGGCAGAGCGTGCACGGGCTCTTGGTGTCGATATTGCCGCAATTCTCGCAGGTGAGGATGGTGTCGCGGGTCTCGGCGAGCGCGGCAGCCAGAGGCTCGAGCAGCTGCTCCTTCTTCTTGACGAGATGGAGTGCCGCGCGCCGCGCCGAGCGGGGCCCGAGCCCCGGGAGCCTCGCGAGCAGCTGGATCAGCCGCTCGATCTCGGGTCCTGCAGCGACTTTCGCCATGCAATCAGAATAGTTTGAGGCCGGGAGGAAGCGGCAGGCCGCCGGTCAGGCTCTTCATCTTCTCTTTCATCGTCTCCTCGACCTTGGCCTTGGCGTCGTTGTGAGCGGCGACGATGAGGTCCTCGAGGATCTCGGTCTCGCCGGGGCTGAGCAGGGAAGGATCGATGCTGACGGCCGCCATGTCGCCTTTGCCGGTCAGCGTCACCGTCACCATGCCGCCGCCTGAGCGGCCCTCGATCTGCGTGCGCTCGAGCTCGGCCTGCATGTCGGCGACGCGGCCCTGCAGCGCCTGCGCCTGCTTCATCATCTCGGCGAAGTTCTTCATCGGTTGGTCCCGTCCTCCTTGAACTCCTCGGGCGCCCCGCTGTCGGACTCCTGCGGGTCGGGCTCCGCGACGTGCCGCACGGCGGTAATGCGCGCGCCGGGAAAATGTTGCATCACCTGCTTGACGGACGGGTGCTCGCGCACGCTCTCGATTGCGCGCGCTTCCTTTTCGCGCCGCTGCACGCCAAGCGGTGCCGCGCCTTCCGCGTCGCTGACCACGACCATCCATACCCGCCCGGTCCACGCCTTCAGCTTACGCATCAAATCCTGGCCGAGCTCGCGCGGCGCATGCGGCAGCGGATTGACTTCGATTGTGCCCGGCTTGAAGCGCACGAGCCGTACCTGCTCGACGAGAGCGTGCTTGAGCTTGAGGTCGCGCTTGGCTTCCGCGAGCGCCACCACGTCGTCAAAGCTCTTCAACTCGAGCTGCCGCGGTTCCTCCGGCGGGGCGTCATCTGATGCGGCGGGTGAGCCGGCCGGTGAAGATTCGTCTCGCGCGGGCCTCGCGCGCGGCGGCTCGGTGCTGAGCATCGTCGCGGGCTCGGGCTTGCGCGACGGCTTCGATTGCGCGGAGGATTCGGCCGGCGAGGCCCCCGCCCCTTCCACCAAGCGGCGCGCGAGTTCGCCCGGCGGTGGCAGATCGGCGGCATAAGCGAGCCTGACCAGAACCATGTCGGCGGCGGCGAGCGGGCGCGGACTTTCCCTCACCTCGTCGTGGCCTTTCAGCAGCATCTGCCAAGCGCGCGCGAGCGCCGGCATCGAGAGCCGCGCGGCAAGATCGGCGGCGCGGGCACGCTCGGCTTCGCTCGCGGCGGGGTCGGCACTTGCCGCGCCCGCCGCTTTCACCAGCGTCACCGCATGCACGGCATCGGCAAGATCGGCGATGACCTGGCCGGGCTCGGCACCATCGCGATTGAGCGCGGCGAGCTCGGCGAGCGCGGCACCGGCATCGCCCTTCAGCACCTTCTCCATCAGATCGAAGATGCGGGTTCGGTCGGCAAGGCCGAGAAGGGAGCGCACGCCGCCCGCCTCGACCTCGTTGCCGCCGAAGGCCATGGCGCGGTCGAGGATCGAGAGCGCATCGCGCACGGAGCCTTCGGCAGCGCGGGCGATAAGCGCGAGCGCCGGGCGCCCGGCGCGGGCTCCTTCTGCGGAAGCGACCATGGCGAGATGCTCGATAAGGATCTCGATCTCGATGCGCTTCAGGTCGAAGCGCTGGCAGCGCGACAGCACCGTGACCGGCACTTTCCGCACTTCGGTCGTGGCGAAAATGAACTTCACATGCTCGGGCGGCTCTTCGAGCGTCTTGAGCAGGCCGGCGAAGGCCGGCTTGGACAGCATGTGCACTTCGTCGAGGATGTAGACCTTGTAGCGGGCGAGGTTGGGCTTGTAGTGGGCGCTGTCGATCAGCTCGCGGATATCGTCGATGCCGGTATGGGAGGCGGCGTCCATCTCGACCACGTCGAGATGCCGGCTTTCGAGGATGGCGCGGCAGTGCACGCCTTCGGCCTCGATGTTGAGCGTCGGGCCATCGACGCCGGGCGCCTCGTAGTTCAGCGCGCGGGCGATGAGCCGCGCGGTCGTGGTCTTGCCCACGCCGCGCACGCCAGTCAGCATATAGGCCTGGGCGATACGGCCCGATGCGAACGCGTTCTTGAGCGTCCGCACCATGGCCTCTTGGCCGATCAGCTCGGCAAAGACCTTGGGCCGGTATTTCCGGGCAAGAGCGGCGTGGCTCTCAGGCTGTGCTTGCGCTGATGCGGCGGTCTCGCCCTTGGCCTTGCGCCTGCCGGCATCTTTTTCCTGATCTTTGGCGTCGGCCATGAAGGGCTGAATTTCCACGCAATAAGCGGTTCGAACAAGGCTGCGGCGGACGGCCTCTGACGCAAAGTTCACGAAGGGCGAGGTGGGAGGCTGGACGAGCAACCCGCGAAACGCTCGTTAGGGCTGCTTCCTTCCGGACCTGACCCGGTTGGCGAGGGCCGCGCCTGCCGCCAACCTCCCTCGCCACTATATCGGAGATCGTGCCCTCGAAGGCAACCGCTGTTCCGGGCCGCTTCTCGCCCTGCAGCCTAGCCCTCGGGGATCAGCTTGATCGTCAGGCTGTTGAGCTTGCCGTCGAAGGCAAAGGGCGTCTGGTAGTCATCGTCATTCACGCCGGTTCCGGTATCGGAGCCGATATCGAAGGTTTCACTCGCCTCGAGCGCGAAGGGAATGGTGTGTTCGAACGTCCCCTTCCCTGCCTCGACGCCATCCACCGTGATGGTGCCGGTTCCGCCTTTGCCGAAGCCGGGACCATCGGACTTGAAGGCGAATTCGACCGTGTGCCGTCCGGGCGAGAGCGCGGCTCCGCCCTCGACTTTCGGCCGTTTGAGATCGAGCAGGTCATAAACGAAAACCGGCTTTCCCTTGAGCAGATAAAGGCCCCAGCCGCCGAAGCGCCCGCCTGCCGTCGCCAGCATGCCGTTGCCGCCGCCTTGCGGCACTTCGATGTCGGCGGTGATGGCGAAGGACTTGTTGAGCACGCTCGGCGCCGTGCTCTGCGGCACGCCGACAATCGGCTTGGTGTAGGTGAACTCGGTGCGGCCGGCGACGATGCTCGGGCGGGGAAGGACGAAACGGGTCAGCGCCGAGGCATCGAGCGGCAGGACCTGATACTTCGCGGCCTCGACCCAGAACAAATCTTGCAGCTCTTTCAGCTTCTCGGGGTTCGACGCTGACAGGTCGTGGTTCTGCGTCCAGTCCTTGGTGAGATCGAACAGCTCCCACTTGACGCCGTTCACGACATCCTTTGGCGTTGGCGCAGTTCCGTTCCACGGTTCGCGATAAGGCACCGTCGAAGCGATCCAGCCGTCGTGGTAGAGCGCGCGATTGCCGAACATCTCGAAATACTGGGTCTTGTGCGCAGACGGCGCCGACGCCTTCGCCTTGTCGAAAGTGTAGGCGAGACTCACCCCTTCGATCGGCGTCTGGGTGATGCCGTCGACCGTCTCCGGCGCGCGGATGCCGGTCGCCTCGAGAAGCGTCGGGACGATATCGACCACATGGTGGAACTGGTTGCGGATGCCGCCCCGCTCAGCGATGTGGCCGGGCCAAGCGACCGCCATGCCGTTGCGGATGCCGCCGAAGTAGGACGGGATCTGCTTGGTCCATTTGTAGGGCGTGCTCATCGCCCAGGTCCAGCCGACGGCCATATGCGGGTAGGTGTATTGCGAGCCCCACTTCTCGTAGAACAGCAACTGCTCGGCGACCGGCACCTCGACGCCGTTGAAGAACGTCATCTCGTTCGGCGTGCCGTCGGGCGACCCTTCGGCGCTCGGGCCATTGTCGCCGCTGATGTAGATGATGAGCGTGTTGTCGAGCTTGCCCATGTCCTCGACCGCCTGCACGACGCGGCCAATCTCATAGTCGGTGTAAGCGAGGTAGGCCGCGTAGACTTCCATCTGCCGTTCGAACAGTTTCTTGTCGACGATGTTGAGGTCGTCCCAGTTCTTGAGAATGTCGGAGGGCCAGGGCGTGAGCTCGGCGCTTTCCGGGATCACGCCAAGCTTCTTCTGATTGGCGAAGATCTGTTCGCGGAGCGCGTTCCAGCCGATGCCGAACTTGCCCTTGAATTTCTCGATCCATTCCGGCGTCGGGTGGTGCGGCGCGTGCGTGCCGCCCGGGGCGTAATAGAGGAAGAACGGCTTCTTCGGATCGAGCGCGTTCAGCTGATTGAGATAGGCGATGGCCTCATCGGCCATGTCGGTGGTGAGGTTGTAGTTGGGATTGCCGACGTAAGGGTAGATGCGCGTCGTGTTGCGGTAGAGATCGGGCTGCCACTGATTGGTCTCGCCGCCGTTGAAGCCGTAGAAATATTCAAAGCCCATGCCGCCGGGCCATTGGTCGAAGGGGCCGACCTGGCTCGTCAGATAAGACGGCGTGTTGTGGTTCTTGCCGTACCAGGACGTGGCGTAGCCGTTCGCCTTGAGGATCTGGCCGATGGTCGAGCGGTCCTTGGTGATGACGCTGTTGTAGCCGGGATAGCCGGTCGCGGCCTCGGTGATCACGCCGAAGCCGACCGAATGATGGTTGCGCCCGGT
>DASTKZ010000002.1:0-42633 GCA_035715445.1 Methyloceanibacter sp. | reverse complement strand
CCGAGCCTACCACAAATGATGGCGGCAGTTGGTATGTCTCGCGGCGGGACGCACGCAAGCCGCGAACGCATTCAGTCGATATTCAGGGGTGAGGTCCAAGACAAGCCGGCCGCCCTTGACCGGGAGTATGCAGCTCCCGACATCGGAGAAAACGGGGGAGACTACGACATGCGGTTGACCGCGCTTCTTGCCATCCTCTTTGGCCTCGTCCTTTCGCTTCCAAGCAGCGCTCAGGCTGAAATCGTAGCGAGGATCAACTTGTCGAGCCAGCGCATGGCGGTCTTCGTCAACGGCGCGGCGCGCTACAACTGGCCGGTCTCGACCGCCAGGCCCGGCTATCGCACGCCGACCGGAACCTTCAAGCCGACCGCGCTCGTCCGTTACCACCGCTCGTCCATCTATGAAGGCTCGCCGATGCCGTATTCAATTTTCTTCCTGCGCGGCTATGCCATTCACGGGTCCTACGAGGTCAAGCATCTCGGCCGCCCGGCCTCCCACGGCTGCATCAGGCTCCATCCCTCCAACGCCGCCGCGCTCTATTCGCTCGTTCAGCGCTACGGGACGGGCAACACCCTCATCAAGATCGCCTACTAGCGGGCCCGCGATTGCAGGCGCTAGCGTCCGCAGTCCGACGGCGCCGGTGCGCCGCGGAAGCGGTCGCTCATCCACGCGAGCGCCTGGCCCGCGCTGTTCCTGGCGGCGAAGGTGTGGCTCACGCCGGGAAGCAGGACGAAGCGCACGCGCGTTCCCTGCTGGCACAGATGCCTGGCGAATTGCTTGGTGATCTCCGGCCTGACGGTGGTGTCGGCCGTGCCTTGGGCGATGAACACGGGCGCGCCGGCCGGCGCCTGGCCCGGCGTGTTCTTCTGCATGATTCCGCGCCACGGTTCGATCTCGGTCGGATCGGCTTTGAGAAACTGGATCTGGGCAAGAGGCTTCGCTGCCTTCTCGATGGCCGAGAACTCCGCGAGCGACTCGATGCAGTCATGCGCCATCGCTTGATAGGGACGCATGGCGGCGGGCTCGACCAGGTTCGAGATCGGGATGTTGTAGAGCTTCGACCACGAATAAATTGTCATCGCGGTCAGCTCCTTGCCGGTCGATGTGGTCTTGTCGGCATCGAACAGCAGGGCGAGATAGGTGGCCGGCGCCGCCGCCGCGACGCCAGCGAGCTTGAGCTCGGGCGCGTAGCTTGCCGCAAGCTCTCCGGTGTAGAGAGAGGCGTGGCCGCCTTGGCTGTGGCCCCACACCGCGAAACGGTTCGATGCGCCCGTGCGCGGCAGCGCGCGCGCCGCGCGCACCGAATCGAGCACGGCGCGGGCTTCGCTCACGCCGATGAGATAAGGGTGGATTTGACCGGGCACGCCGAGACCGGGATAGTCCGTGGCGACCACGACATAGCCCCGCGCCAGCATGTCGGCCAATCCCCAGATCATGCCGGCGACGTCGGGCATGAGCGAGGGCGCGCAGGCCTCGACCACGCCGCTCGTCGGATGGGCCCAGGCGATCACGTTGCGGCGCCTTGAGGCGCGGCGCCGGGCGGGATGAAGATCGCGCCCGACACCGCGATCGGCTGGCCGTTGAGCCCGGTCGAGCGGTAGAGGATGCGGAAGGCATCGCCCCCGCCGGGGCCGCCCCCCTCGAGCGGCCACACCCTGATGATCGACCCCGGCTTGCCCGCGATCTCGCCAGGCTCCACGTCGTAGAGGGCGTCTGCCGTTTGGGAGGGCCCAATGCCAAGGCCGAACGTGAACGCGGCCTTGGCCGCAAGCCGGAACCACGTCCCAATTGATGGCATTTCGTTTCCCCCCGAGGACAAGGCGCAAGAACGGCGCGATCATAGCCGCAAACTTGACCCTTTCGGCAACTGGTAGAAGGCGTTGCGGCCGCGACGTAACCATTTCATTCTTCCGTCATCCGAGGCAAAATCGGCCCCGGAACGTTAATCGCAGGCGCCCGCGCGTCGGCGCGGGCCGTTTCCAAGCGGGGACTATGAGATGACATCAACCGCAGCCACGCTCGACGCCCTCATAGGCCGCGTCGGCGACATCGCGACGCCGTTCTCGATCGAACTGCCGGACGGCGAGAAGCGGAAGCTCGGTCAGGGTGATCCGGAGTTCTGCATCAGCCTGCGCAATGAGCGGGCGCTGCGGGCGCTACGCAGCCTCGATGAAGGCAACATCTCGGAGGCCTACTTGAGCGGCGACATCGACCTCGAAGGCGACATGCTGAAGCCCTTCAAGCTGCGCCAGCACTTCAACGACCGTCATCCGCTGGTGCTCGCTTGGCGCTTCATCGAGCCGGGTCTGTTCGGGCAGGTCTACACCAACAAGCGCGCCATCGCCTCGCACTACAACGCCGATCCGAAGCTGTTCTTGAGCTTTCTCGATCCGGTCTTTCCCGCTTATAGCCAAGGCGTCTACGCCCATGACGACGAGCCTCTCGCCAAGGCGCTCGAGCGGAAATTCGACTGGGCCATCGAGAAATGCGAACTCGGCCCAGGCAAGAGGGTGCTCGAGATCGGACCGGGCTGGGGCGCCTTCGCCAGTCACGCGCTTCAAACCGGCGTGCGCTTCACCGGCATCACCAACTCGGAAGTGTCGCAGTCTTATCTGCGCTCCAAGCTGTCGAATTTCGGCGATCGCTTCGACATTCTGCTCACAGATTTTTACAACTACGAGCCCAAAGAGCCTTACGACGCCATCGTCATCATGGGTGTGATCGAGCACCTGCCGGACTATGAGCGCGTGTTGAAGAAATTCTCCCGCCTGCTCAAGCCGGGCGGCCTCGTGTTCCTCGACGGCAGCGCCGCGAAGAAGAAATACGAGCTCTCGACCTTCATGGTGCGCCACATCTACCCTGGCAACCACTCGTTCCTCGTGCTCGACGATTTCATCAACAAGCTGGGCAGGACCGACCTCGAATTGATGGAGGTCCACAACGACCGCTGGAGCTACTTCCTGACCTTCCGCCAATGGGCCTTGAACCTCGAAGGGAGCAAGGACTTCGTGCGGCGGACCTTCGGCGATTTCGAGTTCCGCAAATTCAGGCTCTACCTGTGGGGCGCGGCCAACGAGTTCCTGACCCGCAGCCTCGATTGCTACCGGACCATCCTCTACAAGCCGAAGGCGGCCGCTTGAGTTAAGTGGCGGGGTTTGCTTTATCTCCGGTTAGCCAAGGCTGACCCTCGGCCTTGACGCTCCTTTAGGTGCCGGGCGAGGCTCGCGCCGAAGGAGAACCACCATGAGCGATCACTGCAAGCATTGCCGGGCTGCGCTTGAGGCCACGCCGACGCGGCGCCAACTCATGACCGGTGCGGCGGCCGTTCTCGCCGCGAGCGCGTTGTCCGTCGGGCGAGCGAAGGCCGCGACGGACACGATTGTGACGCCCCAGAATGTCATCCCCCCACCCGAAGCGCTCGACCGGCTGATGACAGGGAATGCCCGGTACGCGGCCAACACGCCGAACGAGAGGGATTTCTCCCACGACCGTGCCGAGCGCGCGACGGCGCAATATCCCATCGCCGCGGTCCTCAGTTGCGCCGACAGCCGCGTCTCACCTGAACTTCTGTTCGATCAGGGTCCGGGCGACGTCTTTGTCGTGCGTCTCGCCGGCAATTTCCTCGACGACGACGGCTTCGCCAGCCTCGAATATGCCGTCAAGTTCCTCGGCGCGCCGCTCGTCATGATCCTCGGCCACACCAATTGCGGCGCGATCGACGCGGCCATCAAAGTGGTGAAGGAGAGGATCGAGCTGCCCGGGCATCTGCCCGAGCTGATAAAATCGATCGAGCCCGCCGTCATCGCCGCGCATGCCCGCCACCCGAGCGACCTGCTTGCCGCCGCGACCGAGGAGAATGTGCGCCTCAATATGAAGCGGCTGGTCGACAACGAGCCGATCATGACCGAGCCGCTCGCCGAGAAGAAGCTCGCGATTGCGGGCGGCGTTTATGATATTGCGACGGGCAAGGTAAACTTGCTGACCTAGCCCGACAGGGACGCGCGCGCGTTGCTGATTGGAGGCGCTGGCGGCCGAGGACTTATTTCATCGGCTCGTTGGTCGGCGTCTCGGCGGGCTAAAGCGAAAAGCGCAAGCGCGTCCCATGCGTCTCGGCGAGATTCTCGAACGCATCAAGCAGCGGATCGGCGGCGGGCCGGTCCCTGTATCAGACCCGATCGCGATCGCCCGCGCGGCCGGGGCGATCCCTCAAGGCCCCATCCCCGGCTCCAAGCTCACGGCCGACTTCGTGCGCGAAATCGGCCGCTTCGCCTATCTCTGGGGGTGGCCGCTCGTGAACGTCTACAACCGCTATTGGACGCAGAGCTGGGTCAAGACCCAGACCTTTCTCGTCGGCGGCGTGGCGCCGATCGGGCCGATCAATCGCCTCGCCATGCTGACCGGCTACAACGAGCCGGGCCAGCGCTACATCACCTGCCCGAGCCAGGACCTGATTTACGGGTTCGGCGTGCTGGATCTGTCGGCCGATGCGGTCGTGGTTCAGGTGCCCGATTTCGGCGAGCGGTTCTTCGTCTTCCAGGTCACCGATCACAGGACCGACGCTTTCAGCGCGATGGGCTCCATGTACGGGACGAAGGAGGGCTTCTACCTGCTCGCCGGTCCTGGCTGGAAGGGCAGGGCGCCCGCCGGCATCGATGCCATCTTCCGCGCCTCGACCAATCTCGGCTGCATCATCCCCCGCGTGTTCCAGACCGACGATCCCGCCGACAACGCGGCCGTCCAGCCGCTGCTCCGCAAGATCATGGCTTATCCGCTATCGGAGTTCCACGGCGCGACGAAGGAGAAGGACTGGAACGACATCATCCCGCTGCCGTGGGCGACGCTCGACAACGAGGAATGGCGCTGGGTCAAGCCCGAGAATTTCTTCGACACGCTGCCGCGCGTGCTCGATCTCTGCCCGCCGCTGCCGGGCGAAGAAGCGCTCTACGCGCTCTTTCGCTCCATTCTTGAGACCGCGCGCGAAGACAGCGCCGTGCGGGAGGCGTTGAGGGAGGCGGCGGCGGAGGCCGACACGACGCTCGTCGCGCCGCTGCTCGAATTTCACAATTTCGGCGTGAGCCTGCCGCACCACTGGACGACGGTCCTGAACAGCGCCGAGTTCGGCACCGACTATTACACGCGGACGGCGGTCGCGAAGTCGAACATCTTCATCAACCGGCCGCGCGAGACCCGCTATTTCTATCAGGACTTCGATCGTGACGGCGTCAGGCTTGACGGGTCGAAGCGCTACACCGTGACGTTCCGCGAGCTTCCCCCGGTCAAGGGCTTCTGGTCGATCACGCTCTACGACCGGTTCCACTTCCTCGCGCCGAACGCGCTCAACCGCTTCTCGCTCGGCACCAAGAGCCGCAACCTGCGCTCCGAAGCCGACGGCTCGCTCACGATCTACGTGCAGAAGGATCGCCCCGAAGCCGACGAGGTGCCGAACTGGCTGCCTTCGCCCGACGGTCCCTTCTCGCTCTTCATCCGCGCCTATTGGCCGTTGCCGCCGATCGCCGAAGGACGCTGGACGCCCCCCGCCGTCGTTCCGGCTTAGCCGAGATTGAGGCAAATCCTCGCATGGCGGGTCACTCGCGGTTAAGCACGGCGCGCTGCGAGCGACCTCTGCTTAAGGCTGCCTTCACGGTTCTCCCGAAAGAGTCGGCGCCGCTTTCTTTCCAGGAGACTTTTCCCGATGTTTCGCAAGACGGCCGTCGCGGCGCTCACCGCCGCCTTCGCCTTCGCGACGACGCACTCCCAAGCCTGCACCGGCATCAGCTTCGATGCCGCGGACGGCGCCATGATCAGGAGCCGCACGATGGAGTTCGGCTTTCCGCTCGCCTCGAACGTTGTCGTGATCCCCGCCGGCACGGCCATGAGCGGTACGCTGCCTGACGGCAAGCAGGGCGTCTCCTTCACCACCAAATACGCGATGGCCGGTGCCAACACCGTCGGCCAAACCGTGATCATCGACGGCCTCAACGAGCAGGGCTGAGCTTCGGTCTGTTCTACTTTCCGGGCTTCGCCCAGTATCCGGCAGTCACACCCGAGAATGCCAGCCTCGCCATGGCGCCCTTCGAGTTCGGCAATTGGGTGCTCGGCAATTTCGCCACCGTCGATGAGTTGAAGGCGGCGCTTGCCCAAGGGTGCGCGGTCATCGTCGACACGCCTGCGCCCGGATTCGGCTCCAGCCCCTCGCATTATTTCGTGCGCGACAGATCGGGCAAGTCGATCGTGATCGAACCGCTTGGGGGCACGCTCAAAATTTTCGACGCGCCGCTCGGCGTCGTGACCAACGCGCCGGCTTACGATTGGCACATCACTAATCTCCGCAACTACGTCAATCTCAGCGTGACCAGCGTGCCGCCGCTTGACCTTGACGGCGCCAAGCTCACGCAGCTCGGTCAAGGCGCGGGCCTGCATGGGCTGCCGGGCGATTTCACCCCGCCATCGCGCTTCGTGCGCGCTGTCGTCTTCACGCAAGCCAATGTGCCGTCCGCGACCGGCGCGGATGCCGTGCTCGCCGCCTTCCACATTCTGAACCAGTTCGATATCCCGAAGGGTAGCGTGCGCGACAAGAGCACCGCCGCGCTCGAGCTGACGCAATGGACCGCCGTCTCGGACACGAAGAACCTGCGCTGGTACTTCAGGACTTTCGACGACCAGACCATCCGCGTGATCGACCTGAAGGAAGCCGTCGCCGCGGCCGGAGGGCAAATTCGCATCATCAAAATGGGCTTGCCTGATCAACCCATCTCGGAATCGTCTTCCGACTTCACGGCCGACAAGTCCTCGAAGCAAGCGCCATAGCACGGAAGACTTTAGCCGTCCTTGCGGGCCTTGGCCCGTGCGCGCTCGACAGCGCCGAAGGCAACCGTGATTGCCGCGCCAAGGATGAGCATGCCGGCAAGAAACAGGAGCGCGGCGGTGAACGTGCCCGTCTCCTGTCTCAACACCCCGATGATCGGCGGTCCAACAAGGCCGCTGACATTGCCCATCGAATTGATCAGCGCAAGTCCGGCCGCTGCGCCCGTTCCGGTCAAGATCGCGGTCGGCAGCGACCAGAATGTGCCGACTGCGGCATAGGTGCCGGACGTCGCCAAAGTGAGCGCGATGAGGATCAGCGCAAGCGAGAGCGGCGCTGCGGACCAGGCGAAGGCCGCGCCGCCGATCAAGAGCGCGAGCGCGATGTGCCAGATGCGTTCGCCGGTGCGGTCCGAATGCGCGCCCCACAGCACCATGGTGGCGGCGGCAAAGAAATAGGGGATCGCGGTCGCCAGACCGATCTGGAACGGGCTGAGGCCGTAGGTTTGGACGACTTGCGGCATCCAGAAGCTCATGCCGTAGAGCCCGATCACCATGCAAAAATAGATGAAACCGAGCACGAGCACGCGGGGGCGCGTCAGCGCCTGGCCGAGATCGGCGTAGCCGACGCTCCGGGCTTCATCGGCCTCGACCGCAAGCGTGCGCGTGAGCGCCTGCCGCTCTTCCGGCTCGAGCCAGCGCGCCTGTTCCGGACCGTTGTCGAGGAAACGGAGCGCGACCAGCCCGAGCCCGACCGCCGGCAGGCCCTCGATGATGAACAGCCATTGCCAGCCCTTGAGCCCGAGGAAGCCATGCATCTCGAGCAGCGCGCCGGAGATCGGGCCGCCGACCATCGTCGCGAGCGGAACCGCCGTCATGAACAGCGCGACGATCCGCGCCCGCTCGCGCGCCGGAAACCAGTAGGTGAGATAGAGAACGATGCCGGGGAAGAAGCCGGCTTCCGCTACCCCGAGCAGGAAGCGCATGAGGTAGAAACTCGTCTCGCCGGAGACGAGCGCCATGGCGGTCGCGACCAGCCCCCAGCTGATCATGATGCGGGCGATCCAGATGCGGGCGCCGAAGCGCTCGAGCGCAAGATTGCTCGGGATCTCGAACAGGATGTAGCCCGCGAAGAAGATGCCGGCGCCGATCCCGAAGATCGAAGGGGTAAAGCCGAGATCGGCGTTCATGGCGAGCGCCGCGTAGCCGACATTCACCCGGTCGAGGAAGTTTACGCCGTAGCAGAGAACGAGAAAGGGAAGGAGGCGTCGCGAAGCCCTCGCGATCGCCGATCGTTTCGCCGCCTCGGCAGTCACCTTGAGCCACCCCTCGGCCAAAACCCCCCGGTCCCGGCTTGGAATGGACGAGCGCTTCGCCTGCGGCAAGGGCGAAAAGCACGCTTCCCCAAAAGTCTTCCGCGCGCCGATGGAGTATCCTCATCCCCTTCTAGCGAACTGATTCGCTGTCAAGGAGACGAGCCCATGGCCATTTCCCTCGATGCCGCCGCCGCAGCCCTGCGCGAGGCTATGCGCGAGACGGTCAAGCGTTATTCGCTCTGGTACCTGCTGCAAGGAGTCTTGATGGTGGTCGCGGGCGTGCTCGCCCTCGTCTATCCCCTGCTCGCCTCGGTCACCCTGATCTATCTGCTCGCCTGGGTGCTGATTATCAGCGGCGCGGTGCAGGCCATCGGGCTGATCGGCGCCCGCCATGTACCCCATTACTGGCTGCAGCTGATCTCGGTCGTGCTCGCCATTCTCATCGGCGTGCTGCTCTTGAGGCAGCCGGAGAGCGGGCTTCTGATCATGACGCTGCTCTTGATCGTGTTCTTTATGGTGGAGGGCATCTCCAAGGTCATCTTCGCGCTCACCATCAGGCCCTTCCCCAATTGGGGCTGGGTGTTCGCGAGCGGTCTCGTCGGCATCGTGCTCGGCGTCTATTTGCTGATGAACATTCCGGTCAGCGCCGAATGGGTGCTCGGCGCGCTGCTCGGCATCCAGCTGATCTGCGAGGGCGTGGCGCTCGCCTATCTCGCCTGGCAGGTGCGTGGCGCCTAAGGCGGAACCTCTAGCCTCGCGAGGCGAGGCTAGAGGACGGCGATTTCTAGCGCTCGGGCGTCGTTTGGATGTAGCGCCCGTAGACCCAGCCGACCTCCGCTGTGGTCGGGTCGGTGACCTGCACCCAGCTGCCTTTGCGGCCGGTCACGCGAAGCTTCGACCCCTTCTCGGCCACCCGTAGCGTATCGGCGTTCGAGGAGGGAGCGGTGCGGAGATTGGCGTAGTTGGTGAGCTCGACCCACTCGTCGCTGTCGGTCGGAAGCGTGGTCTCGACGGTGCCGGGCGGCGGGTCCACCTCCTCGACCGGCGCTGTCTGCTCCACCGGCTGAGGCTGCGCTTCGGCAACCACCGCCGGCTGGACCGGCGCCATGGTCGCCTGCGTGGACATCGACCGGCCGGTGACATCCTCCTTCAGCAACCTGAGCTTGGCATCGAGGTCCTGGACGCCGAGCTTTCTTGCGCGCTCGTACCAGACTTCCGCTTCTTGCGGGTCCGGCTTGATGCCGTGCGCGCCGATCTTGGCGATGAATTCGGCGTCGTAGGTCGCGCCGAGCAGAAGCGCCGCTTCGCCGCTTCCGGCCTCGGCCGCGCGCCTGAAGTAGGCCCGGGCGCCGGCGAAATAGCCGACGTCGATCATCTTGTGGCCGTGGGCTATCAGGTCCGAGACGCGTCCCGCCTCGTCGGAGCGAAGCACCAGCACCGAGTTCGGATCGGGCAGGATGTTGAGCCTCGTCGTCGTGCTGGCGAGGATCGACCCGTCGGCGGCCATCAGCGCAACGCCGATCTCGGCGCCGCCGGCTGCCGTCTTCGGCAGCTTGAGCCTCAGGTCGCCGATCTCATCCGGCGTCAAGTTCCACTCGGTGGTGCCGTAGGGGCGGCCTTGCGAGAAGGTGGCGCCCTCGGGCATGGCGCGAATGGCGATGACGCTTCGCGCCGGCAGCGCTCCATCGGCGTCGATGGCGATGGCGAAGGGGATTTCCTGGCCCGACCTCGCCGCGATCTGGCTCGGCGCCGTGAGCGCGACCTCGATCTTCTCCGGAACGGCGGCCTCGGGCTCCGGCGCAACGACGACCTCCGGCTCGGGCGCGGGCGCTGGCGCGGGCTGGACGGCTGGCGCCGGCGCGAGCGCGGCAAGATCGCTCGTATTGAAGGTCGGGCGATCGGTGAACTTCTGCGCGTCGCTGTGACCGGGGATCGTGATCACGCCCTGCCACAGCAGGGCGAGGACCGCCGCCGTCGGAATGAGCGAGATCAGAATGGCGGCGATCAGCAGCCCTTGCCCCGCCGAGGACACGCGCGCGCTGGCGCGTTCGGCGATGTAGCCCGGGATGACCGGCTCGGCCGGAAGCTCGGCCGGGTCGTCGCCAAGGAGCTTCTGCCCCTCGGGGGCGAAACGCTCCGCCATGGTGGTCGGCGTCGGCTCATGAGTGGCTGGCTGAGCCGCCAGCCGCTCGGTCAGGTTGGTCGGCCTGACAACGATATCGGATGGACTGAGCATGATACCCTCCTACGCATCACAAAAAGAGAGTTAGTTCTGTCTGCGCCCCCGGTTCCATTCGAGGAACGCGCGGAACAGGTCGGCGCGCTCCGCGTCCGAGATCGGCGCGCCGCGCGCGGTGCTTGCCTCGGCGAGAAACGCGTCGAAATTGCTGCGCGAGGCGGTGTCGGTCGGCTTGGTCGCGGCCTGGTCGATCCAGGCCTGCGCCAGCGGCGAACGGCGCCAGCCTTCGAGGGTCGCGGCGAAATTCACCTCTTTCCATTTCGGATGGCGCGGCGCGACTTGGAAGTCGTCGAACTTGGCGAAGAAGCGATCGACGAGCTTGGCGATCTTCTTGTAGCGGATGGAATCGGTCGGCCAGTTGAACGACACCAGCACGGCGCAGACCGAGAGCGTGTCAACCCGCGCGCCCTCCGGCACGAGCGACGGATAGTCGTCGTGGGTCAGCATCGCCGGGTAGTACTCGTCCTCGAGCGACTTGGCGTAAGGCACCGAAAGCAGCTTGAGCCCGGCCGTCTCCTTCAGGTTGGCGAAAGCCGGCGCGGGCTTGCCCGTCACCAAGATGGTCGCGGCGATTTCCCCGGACTTGACCTTCTCGATGGCGTCACTATCGGTGAGATTGATCTCCTGCGCGTCCACGCCGAGCGCCGCGAAGATCAGCCGCCCGGTGATCTCCGTGCCGCTGCCTCGCGCGCCGAAATTGACGGGTTTGCCGTTCAACTCCTTGATGTCGTTCACCTCGGAGCGCACCAGCACGTGCATCTCCTCGTTGAACAGCTTGGCGATATAGGTGATGCGGCCCCTGAGGTTCGGACCGAGATCGCCGGTGCGGTCGAAATGTTTGAGCAGATTGGCCTGGGTAATGCCCATGTCGACGCCGCGCAGGAACATGACGTCCTTGATGTTCTGCTCGGGCCCTTTTCCCACCATGGGCAGGACGCGCAGATTGTCGCCGTCGTCGAGCACCTCGGCGAGATCCTGAATGACGGCCAGGTCCGTGCCGCTCGGGCTTCCGGCCATGACCGTCACCACGTTCTCATTGATGCGCGCGCGGAAATTCTCGCGCGTGTTCTGAGCGGCGACGAAGCTGCTGGCTCCGGTGGTTCCGGTGTTGATTTCGGCGTTTGCCCGGTCTGTCAGGCTCGGCGCCGCCACGGCGGCAACGGCAAGCAAACAAAGACCGTAAGCAAGGGCGATACGCATGACAGGCCCCTCTTCTCGGCGCGCTTCTTTTGTGACTCCGGCGCGACCCCGCTTAAGCGCGCCTACGCGCGGGGTGGCCGGTTACGCTCATGGGATGTGTGTTCGCTCGGGAGAAGGGCGCTCTGTGCCTTTTACGCCAGCACCGTTCCGCCGATCGTGCCGCAATCCCTCCTCGGCAAATGAGATGTGATATTTTAACTATAGTCAAGTAGTCATCGATCATTGCGCCAAAATCTACACTTTTCTGCCGCAGTCTTGCCCGAAAGTAACTTCAAAGCGAAAAGAATACGGCCAGATGATCTCTTGGCGCATCAAACAAATTCTTAGCCGTTACAGCAAGTAAGCTGTACCGATTGAGATGGAATCTTGCGCAGTCAAAGCGGCCCCGGTTTTGGGGTGGGGCCCGAAGGACGAAACGCCGTTCGCAGGGTTGGGTTCCGATCCTTGAGAAAATGCGTACGCGAACAATTGCGAGGCGTCTAGAGCAAAGTGCCGCTGGCGGCGGCGCGCCGCTCGCGCGCGGCTAATCCGCGTCCATCTTCAGCGCGGCGATGAAGGCTTCTTGCGGGATCTCGACCTTGCCGAAGCTCCGCATCTTCTTCTTTCCCGCCTTCTGCTTGTCGAGCAGCTTGCGCTTGCGGGTGATGTCGCCGCCATAGCATTTGGCCGTCACGTCCTTGCGCAGGGCGCTGATCGTCTCGCGCGCGATCACCTTGCCGCCGATCGCCGCCTGGATCGGAATCTTGAACAGGTGCCGCGGGATCAAATCCTTGAGCTTCTCGACCATGGCGCGGCCGCGCGCCTCGGCGCGGGAGCGGTTGACGATCACCGACAAGGCATCGACCGGCTCGGCGTTGACGAGAAGCGCCATCTTCACCAGGTCGCCCTGCTCGTAGCCGATGATGTGATAGTCGAACGAGGCGTAGCCGCGCGAAACCGATTTGAGCCGGTCGTAGAAATCGAACACGACCTCGTTGAGCGGGAGCTCGTAGACGAGCATGGCGCGGCTACCGGCATAGCTCAGGTTTTTCTGCCGGCCGCGCCGGTCCTCGCACAGCTTGAGCACGGCGCCGAGATGCTCGTCGGGAACGAGGATGGTGGCCTCGATCCACGGCTCCTCGATCATGGCGATGCGCTGCGGCTCGGGCATGTCGGCGGGATTGTGCAACTCCTTCATCGCGCCGTCGGTCAAATGCACGCGGTAGATCACCGAAGGCGCGGTGGCGATGAGGTCGATGTTGAATTCGCGCTCGAGCCGCTCGCGGATGATCTCGAGATGGAGCAGGCCGAGAAAGCCGCAGCGAAAGCCGAAGCCGAGCGCGGCCGAGGTCTCCATTTCGTAGCTGAAGCTCGCATCGTTCAGGCGGAGCTTGGCCACGGCCTCGCGCAAATCCTCGAACTCGCTGGCATCGACGGGAAAGAGGCCGCAGAACACCACGGGCTGGGCCGGCTTGAAGCCGGCGAGCGCGGCGTTGGCGGGCTTGCGCTCCTCGGTGACGGTGTCGCCGACGCGGGTGTCGGCGACCTCGCGGATCGATGCGGTGAAGAAGCCGATTTCACCCGGCCCGAGCCGGTCGCGCATTTCCTGCTTGGGGCGGAAAATGCCGACGCGGTCGATCTGATAGGCGGCGCCGGTCGACATCAGCCTGATGCGCTGCCCCTTGTGCAGCACCCCGTCGAAGATGCGGACCAAGACGACGACACCGAGATAGGAATCGTACCAGCTGTCGATGAGAAGCGCTTTCAGCGGCGCGCGCGCCTCGCCCTTGGGCGCGGGCAAGCGCGTCACGATCGCTTCGAGCACGTCCTCGATGCCCTTGCCGGTCTTGGCCGAGATTTCCAGCGCGTCATGCGCATCGAGCCCGATGACGTCCTCGATCTGCTGGCGCACGCGATCGGGCTCGGCGGCGGGGAGGTCGATCTTGTTGAGGACCGGCACCACCTCGTGATCGTTGTCTAGCGCCTGATAGACATTGGCGAGAGTCTGCGCCTCGACCCCTTGCGTGGCGTCGACCACGAGCAGGCTGCCTTCGCAGGCGGCCAGGCTCCGGTTCACCTCATAGGCGAAATCGACATGGCCCGGCGTGTCGATCAGGTTGAGCTCGAAGAGCGTCCCGTCGCGCGCGCGATAATCGAGGCGCACGGTCTGCGCCTTGATGGTGATGCCGCGCTCGCGCTCGAGCTCCATCGAATCGAGCACCTGCTCCTTCATCTCCCGCGCGCTCAAGCCGCCGCAGGCCTGAATCAGCCGGTCGGCGAGGGTCGATTTGCCGTGATCGATATGGGCGATGATGGAGAAGTTGCGGATGCGGGAAAGCGGCGTCGTCTCAAATTGAGTCATGCGCGGCTTGGTACGGGTAGAGGCCCCGAAGGGTCAAGCAAGCGTTGGGCAAATGGGGCGAAATAGTGAGACGAAGCGCCCTATTGTGGTTTCGGTTCCGGTCTAGAGACTGCCCGTATCTGAAAACCATACGGAGAGTTATGATGCTGAAAAGAGTGATCTTGGCTGCCGTCGCAACTGCTTTTGTTGCCGCTTCCGCTCTGCCGGTTGCGGTGACCTCGGCCGATGCGGCGTCAAGCTGCAAGCAAGCCGCCAAGGCGAAATTCGCGGGCGATCGCAAGGCCCGCCACGCCTACAAGAAGCAGTGCAAGGCGGCGTTTAAGGCGCAGCAGAAAGCCTAGAATCGTTGGTAACGACCTGATTTCATCGAGAGAGGGGCCATTTCGGCCCCTTTCTTAATGGGCTCCCGCGCCCCGAAACCCTTCTGCCGCAAGTCTTAATTCAGCAACCGAAAAGCAACAACGTTGGCGAAATTCGAACATCGCCGACGAAGCTGGTTGACGGCAGATGATAAAGCGAGCTTATTCCGCGGCGTAAGCCACGTCTTCACGCACGGGAGTAACCTTATGCTTAAGAAAGTGTTTTTGGCCTCGGCGGTGTCGCTTCTTCTGGCCGGCGTCACGTTGACCGCAGCGCCCAGCGAGAGCTTCGCCTCGAAGAGCCATTGCTTCAAGGCGGCCAAGGACAAATACGGCCTCAAATTGCTGAAGCGCCATGCCTACAAGAGGGCCTGCAAGAAGGCTTGGAAGGCCGCCAACAAATAGGCTCGCCTTCGCGTATTTTGACTACCAGGGACCCGCCTCAGCGGGTCCCTTCGTTTTGCCGGCTAGAAAGTCTCCACTCCGGCCTACCGATTCGCCGAGCGCGACGACTTTTTGTAGCGGTGTTTCGGCGTCGTGGGCGCCGGACAAAAGAGGGCGTCGTATGACCCCGGTGTCGCAACGCATTGGCCATTGCGCATGACCGGCGGATCGTAGATTCCCGTGGCACTCAAGAATGGCACGGCCATGATCGCTAAGATCGTCCCCATCAGACCCTCCCGTTAACGTGGCACGCCCAAGCACGGGTGCCACCTCCCAAGTCTACACCCGCGAGATCGCCCCGGCTGTTGCCGCTTGAGCACACAGCCCGGCAATCCAGGTTTTGGTCCCAGAATTTGCTTGCGATCGGGTCGAGGATCGCCGGCGTCAGATGCCGGCATACCACTCGTAGCCGATATCCTCCCAGAAGCCGCCGCGGCCGCCCCTGATGCCGCCGAGGCTCTCGACTGCCTCCATTCGCATCACGTATTTCGCCATCTTGTAGCCGAGCTGCCGCTCCACGCGGAGCCGCAAAGGCGCGCCGTGCGCGATGGGAAGCGTCCGGTCGTTCATCTCGTAGGCGAGGATGGTTTGCTCGTGGAAGGCGTCTTCGAGCCCGATCGACTCGTAATAGCGGTCGGCCTCCGTGCCGGTGTCTCCCAGCATGTCGGCGCAATAGAACACGATGTAGCGCGCATCTTGCTTGAGGTCCGCGCGCTCGAGCACGGCGCTGAGGCGGGTCCCCTTCCACTTGCCGATGCAGCTCCATCCCTCGACGCAGTCGTGCCGCGTGATCTGGGTGCGCGACGGCATGGCGCGAAGCTCGGCGAGCGAGAGCTCGAGCGGCGTTTCGACCAGGCCGCCGACCGCGAGCTTCCAGTCGGCGAAGCCGTTCTCGGCATGGGTGACATAGGCGGGATCGTCGGGGTTGGTTGAGCCGTTCGCCTTGAAGTCGCTTGAGAGATCGGCCTCGCCATATTCGCGTGCGAGCGCTTGCGGCGTGATCAGCGCGCGCTGCGCCGCGTATGTCAGAGTCTCGCCGGAATCGAGGATGCGCTTGACCCAATCCTGGTTCGACAGCTCCTCGCAGCCGCCAAGGAGCGCCGTGCTCGTCGCCGCGAGCCCGCGCGCCAGAAATCCGCGCCGGTCGAGCTTCCGTCCCGCGCTCATGGTTTTTCCTCGGCCGGCTTGATCTCGTAGCGGCCGGTGATCATCGAGCGAAGATTGTTCCAGAGGCCGGACAGCACGACCATGACGAGATGCACGACGACGAAGAGAACGATCGCAGTTGCACTGATGAAATGGATGGTGCGCGCGGTCTGCCTCCCGCCGAAAACGTCGAGAAGCGCGGGGAAGGCCGCGTCCATGCCGGGCGACATGGCAAGCCCGGTCAGAAGCATGAGCGGCAGAAGCACGATCGCCACGGCGAGATAAGCGAGCTTCTGCAAGACGTTGTAGCGCTTGGCCTCTTCGCCCTTGGGAAAGTTGAACCGCGCATGCTCGCGGATCGAGGCGCCGATATGAGCGAGGTCCTGACGCGAGGGCGCAAGGTCGCGGCGAAGATGACCGCTGCCGAGGCTCCACAAGAGATAGGCGAGCCCGTTGAACAGGAACAGCCAGGCGAAGAAGAAGTGCCAGCGCCGTCCCATGGCGAGGTCGCGATACCCGGGCACCGTCGCCCACCAGGGAAAGCCGCGGCTCACGTAACCGCTATCGGCATTGCCGCTCAAGCCGAACACGCCGTCCGTGGGAATGGCGTAGCCGAAGATCGTGGTGACGCCCTTTGGCGTGCCGCCCTCATCGACCGTTCCCATCGCCAAGATCGGATCGTCGAAGTCCGACTTTGCGCCGAGATAGAGCGCGGGGTGAGCGTTGAAGATTTGCAAGCCGCTCATCAACAGCACGAGCAGCACGAGCGCGTTGACCCAATGGGTGATCCGCACCGTGGCCGAGTGGCGGTAGATGACCTCGCCTTTGTTGCTGCTGCCTGTTGCGTCCATCGCCGGCGCCGATCCTCGATCGTTCGCAATCATTTACGCCCCGCGCGGCGATTTGGATGCAGCTAGCTCGGCTTGCCCCAGATCTCTTCGAGCCGCTGAGCGCGGCCGCAACCCCATTTGTAGTACTTATAACTCACCGGATTCTGGTTGTGGTAATCCTGGTGATAGTCCTCGGCGGCAGTGAAGGTCGTCACCGGCTTGATCTCGGTCGCGACCGTCTTGTTGAAGCGCTTGGCGATCTCTTCCTTGGTCGTCTCGGCGAGCGCCTTCTCCGCATCATCGCCGACGAAGACGACGGTCTGATAGGCGTTGCCCTTGTCGCAAAACTGTCCCTTGGGGTCGAACGGATCGATATTGCGCCAGAAATGATCCAAGAGCTTGGCGTAGGTGACTTTGGCGGGGTCGTACGTGACCTTGACCGCCTCGTAGTAACCCTCGTGATCGCCGTAATTGGGTTTCGGCTTGGTGCCGCCGGCATAGCCCGAAACCGTCTCGGTGACGCCATCGACCTCGTCGAAGGCGTCCTCCACGCACCAGAAGCAGCCGCCGGCGAAGATGGCGGTCTTGGTCTCCGCGGCGCGGGTGCCGGCCGTGCCGAACGCGAGCACGAGCGCGGCAAGGAAGGCTGCGGTCAGCGCCGCGCAGATCGACTTCGCGATCATGGATTTCTCCGGACCAGAGTTCGTCGGTCACAATATGGAGCGCCGGAAACGCGGCAAAGTGGCTCTCGCGCAACCGTGAAATGAATTGAAGCCCGCAGGGGTGCCGATAAGCGCTTGGGCGGGCTCGGCCATCTTGCTATTGAGGGGGTCATGCAGCAGCGCCTCTCTTCCGACACGAGCGCGCTCGGGCGCGCATACGACGTGGTCGTCGTCGGCTCGGGCTATGGCGGCGGGGTGGCCGCATCGCGGCTTGCGCGCGCGGGCCAAAGCGTCTGCGTCATCGAGAAGGGCAAGGAGTTCCTCACCGGCGAGTTCCCGAGCCGCCTTCCCGAGATTCGCCGCGAGCTTCAGCTGAACGGCGCGAGGCTAAGGTCCGGCTCGCCCACGGGACTGTTCGATTTCAGGCTCGGCGCCGACATTCATGTGCTCGTCGGCTGCGGGCTCGGCGGCGGCTCGCTCATCAATGCCGGCGTCGCGCTGAAACCGGATGCGCGCGTCTTCGCCGATTCCGCCTGGCCCGGGGAGGTGAGGAGCGATGGCTTGCTCGAACTCGGCTTCGCCCGCGCCGCCGCGATGCTGCGGCCGCAAGCCTACCGCGATGCCGCTTCGTTGACGAAGTACCGTGCGCTCGAAGCGGCGAGCGCGGCCTTCGACGTCCCCCCGGTCGCGGCGCCGGTCGTCGTCAGCTTCGAGGACGTGGTCAATCCGGCCGGTGTCGCTCAGCCCGCTTGCACGCTCTGCGGCGATTGCTGCTCGGGCTGCAATGTCGGCGCCAAGAACACCGTGGCCATGACCTATCTGCCCGACGCCAAGGCGTATGGGGCAGAGATCTTCACCGAGCTCAGCGTCAGCCATGTCGCGAAACGAGACGGAGGCTGGCGCGTGCATTTCGCCCCGTCGGACGATCGGGAGAGGGACGCCGGCTTCGTCGATGCCAAGACCGTCGTGCTTGCCGCGGGCACGCTCGGCTCCACCGAGATTCTGCTCCGCTCGCGTGAGAACGGGCTCGGCCTCTCCGATCGGCTCGGCGAGAGGTTCTCGGCCAATGGCGACATCATCGCCTTTGCCCTCGGCGGCAGCGAACGCGTCAACGCCGTCGGCGTCGGCCATCCTCCGAAATTCGTTGGCAATGCCGTCGGCGCCTGCGTCGCCGGGCAGATCGAGCTTGCCGATTGCGAGGTGCTGGAACGCAGCATGATCCTGCAGGAAGGCGTGCTGCCTTCGGCGCTCGCGCCGCTGCTTCCGGTCTTCTTCATTGCCGGCGGGCGGCTCATCGGCGCGGCGCAGAGCCTGATCAAGGGCGTCTATCACGGTCCGCTATCGCATCTGCACACCTTCTTCGTCGTCTCGCACGACGACGCCGGGGGCCGCATCGCGCTCAATGAAGGGAAGGCCGAGGTCCAATGGGCGGGGGCCGGCGATCAGCCGGTCTATGCCCGCGTCGATGACGCTCTCACCAAGGCCGCGCAAGCCGTCGGCGCGCGCTACATCAAGAGCCCGCTTGTGGCGACGAGCGTCGGGACGAAGCCCGCGACGGCGCATCCGCTCGGCGGCTGTGGCATGGGTGAGGATGCGGCAAGCGGCGTGGTGAACCACAAATGCCAGGTGTTCGACGGGAAGGAAACGAACGGCGTCCATGCCGGGCTCTATGTCTGCGACGGCGCCGTGATCCCGCGTTCGATCGGCGTCAATCCGCTGCTTACCATCACAGCTCTCGCCGAGCGGGCGATGGTGCACCTTGCCCGCGACCACAATCTAGGCTTCGATGACGGCTCACGCCTTCGCCAGGAATTGAATCAGGCACTGAGTTGAGGGGCGATTTGTGCGCGGCTGGATGAAGTGTTGTCTCTTTGTCGCGGCCGGCGCCACGTTGGCCGTTGCCGGCGCGCGCGAGACCTTCGCCGCGACGCAGGCAGGCCCTTGCGGCGAGCCCGGGGCCGCCGCCCCGGCCGGCGCGCCTCCCGATCGCCTCACCATCGTGCTCGCGGGCGACGCCGCCTTCAACACGCAAGGCGCCAAGGTCGAGGCCAAGGGCATGCAGAAGGGGAAGGACGTGACGAGCTTCGCCGACCTTCTCGCCGGCGTTGCGGGCGAGGCCAATGGCGATCTTGCCTTCGTCAATCTCGACACGGTCGTCACCGACCGAAACAATCTTGCGCCTGAAGGCAAGGGCAGGGTTCAGGTCAGGAGCCACCCCGCCGCGCTCAAAGCGCTGATCGATTCCGGCTTCAACCTGTTCTCGCTCGCGAACGGCCACGCTTACGACTATGGCCCGCAAGGCATCGAGGAGACGCTCTATCACCTCGCCGTCGCCAATGGCGAGCGGCCGATCGCGTTTGCCGGCATCGGCAGCAATTTCGACGAGGCGACGCGCGCGGGCTGTCTCGAAATCGGCGGCGCGAAGATCGGCTTCTCGGCCATCGGTAACCTGACCGGCGCTCGGCCGCAATCGCGCGCGACCGAAGACAAAGCGGGGCAGGCCAACTATAGCGACCAGCCCGATTTCGCCGCGGTCGTGGACAAGCTCGTTGCGATGCCGGCCGACTACCGCATCCTCTCGATCGACTACGGCAAGGAAGGCGCGGTCGTGCCCGACGAGCGGCAACTGACCGACTGGCGGAAATTCGCCGTCGAAGAGAAGGGCATCGACCTCATCGCCGGTCATCACCCGCAAGTGGCGCAAGGCGTCGAGCTGAACGGGAAGTCGCTCATCTTCTACAGTCTCGGCAATTTGCTCGCGCCCGGCGCTGAACCCTCTCGCTGGGGTCTTTGCCGCGATTACGGGCTGATAGCCAAAGTTCATCTCGCCCGCATCGACGGCGCCTGGAAGGTCGAGGCGATCGAAGCGATCCCGCTGACGCGGACGCAAGTGCGGCCCGAACGCTTCACCGCCAATGAGGGGACGAAGCGCATCCATGCGCTCAACCATCTCGCCGCCGCGATCGATGACGGCGCGAACGTGAAAGGCGTGCGCTTCACGCCGCGCCCCGACGGCTCCGGACTTTATTGCGCCGACGGCGCGGCGGCTCTCGGCGGCGAGATCGGCACGCTCTGCCAAGGCTGGCAACCAGCGCCCGAGCCCGACAAGACGCTTGCCGCCATCATCGACTCGGCCTGCGCCGACAAGCCGCTCTCCGCCAAGCCGACGATTGCCAGGCGCAAGCCGCAGCGCCGCCAGGCTCCGTCATCGGGCCCCTTCGGCGCCGCAGGTCCGTCATTTCGGTGATTTGGCCGTCATCCTAAGAGCGAGCGGAGCGAGCCTCGAAGGATGACAATTTGGGACGCATCCTTCGAGGGCGCTTCGCGGCCACCTCGGGATGACGATTTCGCCTAGCCGCGCAACTCGCCGCCAGTGGCCTTTTTCACCGCCGCCACGACCTTGGCCGCGACCGCCTCGATCTCGGCGTCGGTTAGCGTCTTGTCGCGCGGCTGGAGCGTCACCTCGATGGCGAGCGATTTCTTGCCCTCGGGCACGCCTTGGCCTCTGAACACGTCGAACACGCCGACGTCGCTGACGAGCGCGCGGTCGGCGGAAAGCGCGGCGCGCACCACCTCGCCGGCGGCGATCTCGCCATCGATCAGAAAGGCGAAATCGCGCCTGACCGGCTGAAGATCGATCGCCTCGAGCGCCGTGCTTGCGCCCTTGCGGCGGCCGGAGGGAACAGCGTCGAGGTAAAGCTCGAAACCCGCGACCGGCGGGTCGATGCCAAGCCGCGCGAGAAGGTCGGGATGGAGCTCGCCAAACACGCCGAGCACCGTCTTGGGTCCGAGCGTGAGCGCGCCGGACCGGCCCGGGTGAAACCATGACGGCGCCTCGCGCGTCACGGTGAGGTTCGCCTGGTCGAGCCCGAGCGCGGCAAGTGCTGCGATTGCGTCAGCCTTGGCGGCAAACGCGTCGGCAGCGGCGGCCTCGCCCGACCAGTGACGCCCCTCTCCGGAAAGCGCCGAGCGGCCGAACCTCACGCCCGACGCGGCCACGAACTGATCCTCGGGCTTCGCCCCCCGATAGGCTTGACCGAGCTCGAACAGGGCGCCGTCAGCGAAGCCCCTGTCGCGGTTTCTCTGCGCGGCCGCGACGAGCCCGGGCAGCAGCGAGGGCCGCATCGCTGCAAGCTCGGTCGAGATCGGATTGCTCAAAATGAGCGAAGGAGCGCCGCCGCCGAACAGGGCCGCATGCTCGGGCGGGATGAACGACCAGGTTACGGCCTCGACCAGTCCGCGGGAGGCAAGCGCGCGCCGGGCGAGCCTCTGCCGCCTCTGCGCCTCGGTCAGCACGGGGCGCGCGACGCCCGCTTCCCGCCGCATGGGGGTCGCTGGGACCTTATCGACGCCGGTGAGCCGCACCACCTCCTCGACGAGATCGGCGGGGCCGGTGATGTCCGGGCGCCACGAGGGAGGCGAAGCGGTGAGCTGCTTGCCGGCGCCGCCGAGCCCAATTCCGAGCGCGCCGAGCTTCCGCTTGATCTCGCCGTGGCCAAGATCGAGCCCGGATAGTCGCTTGACCAGGGCGGGATCGAACTTGAACGGCTTGTTGGCTTTCGGCGGCTTGCCTGCGACCGTGATCTTGCTCGCCGTTCCCCCGCACAGTCTCAGCACGAGATCCGTCGCAAGCTCGAGCCCCGGCACGACGAAATCGGGATCGACGCCGCGTTCGAAGCGGAAACGCGCGTCCGACTGGATGCCGAGCTTCCGTCCCGTGCGCGCCGTGCGCTTGGGACCGAAATAGGCCGACTCGATGAAGACGTTGGTGGTCGCCACGGTGACGCCGGTGTCCTCGCCGCCGATCACCCCGCCGAGCCCGAGCACGGCGCGATCGTCGGCGATGACGCACATGTCGTCATCGACGTCGTAGGTCTTGCCGTCGAGCGCGAGGAATTTCTCGCCCTTCTTGCCGAGCCGCGCGCAGATCGTACCCGTGAGCTTGTCGGCGTCGTAGACATGGAGCGGCCGGCCGCGGTCGTAGGAAATGTAGTTGGTGATATCGACGAGCGCGTTGATCGGGCGAAGCCCGATCGCTTTCAGCCGCCGTTGCAGCCACTCGGGCGAAGGACCGTTCTTGACGCCGCGCACGAGCCGTCCGGCGAAGACCGGGCAAGCATCTTCGTTCGCTTTGTCGAATTCGAGCGCGATCGGGATCGGGTTGGCGAAGCCGCCTTTGACGGTGCGGCCCGCGTCCGCCTTGAGTTTCCCGAGCCCGGCCGCCGCGAGGTCGCGGGCGATGCCGCGGACGCCAAGACAGTCGGGACGGTTCGGCGTGACGGCGATGTGAAACACCGCGTCATCGAGGCCGAGCGCCCTCGCCGCCGGACTTCCGACCTTGGCATCGGGCGAAAGCTCGATGATGCCGGTATGCTCGTCCGAGAGCTCGAGCTCGCGCTCCGAAAGCAGCATGCCGTTCGACTCAACGCCCCTGATCTTGGCCTTGGTCAGCGTCAAGTCGATGCCGGGCACGTAAGAGCCGACGGGCGCGAACACGCCCTTCATCCCGGCCCGCGCGTTGGGCGCCCCGCATACGACCTGAAGTCTCTCCTCGCCCGTATCGACCTCGCAGACGCTGAGCTTGTCGGCGTTCGGGTGCTTCTCGCAAGCGACGACTTGCGCGACGCGGAAAGGCGCGAGCGCCTTGGCCGGATCGAACAGATCCTCGACCTCGAGTCCGATGCGGGTCGCCGTCTCGGCGATCGCCTCGACGCGCGCCTTCGTGTCGAGATGCTCTTTCAGCCACTGTCCCGTGAATTTCATGGCTTAGGACAGTCCGGCGGCAATCGTGGGGATGGCGAGCGGCGGAAAGCCGTAATGCTTGAGCCAGCGCAAGTCGCCGGCGAAGAAGGCGCGCAAGTCCGGCATGCCGTATTTCAGCATGGCGATGCGGTCGATGCCGAGCCCGAAGGCGAAGCCCTGATAGCGCGAAGGATCGAGCCCGATCGTCTTCAGCACGTTGGGATGCACCATGCCGCAGCCGAGGATTTCCAGCCACTCATCGCCTTCGCCGATCTTGATCGCGTCGCCCTGCCGCGCGTAGCCGATATCGACCTCCATCGACGGCTCGGTGAAGGGGAAGTGGCTCGCCCGGAAGCGCATCTTCACTTTGGGGATCTCGAAGAAGGCTTTGCAGAACTCTTCGAGCACCCATTTCAAATGACCGAGGTGGGTTTCCTCGTCGATTGCGAGCCCCTCGACCTGATGGAACATCGGCGTGTGGGTCTGGTCCGAATCGCAGCGATAGACTCGTCCCGGCGCGATGATGCGGAGCGGCGGCTTCGTCTTGAGCATGGCCCTGATCTGCACCGGGCTCGTATGGGTGCGCAGAAGCGCGCGCGTGCCGTCGGGCGCGGCCGGAAGATAAAATGTGTCGTGGTCCTGCCGCGCCGGATGTTCGGGCGGAATGTTGAGCGCGGTGAAATTGTTGAAGTCGGTCTCGATGTCGGGACCCTCGGCGATCGAGAAGCCCATATCAGCGAAAATTTCCGTGATCTCGTCGGTGACCTGGCTCACGGGATGGATGCGCCCCTCGGCGAGCGGGCCTTCGCGCACGGGGAGCGTCACGTCGGCGCGCTCGTGCGCGAGCTTCTCGGCGGTCGCGGAACGCGACAGTTCCTGCCGCCGCGCTTCGAGCGCTTCGCTGACCGATGCCTTCAGGCTGTTGACGACCTGGCCGTAAGCCTTGCGTTCATCGGGGGGAAGCGAGCCAAGCGCCTGCATCAGCTCGGAGATGCGGCCTTTCTTGCCGAGTGCCGCGACGCGCACCTGTTCGAGCTTGTCGAGGTCTGAGGCTTCCGCAATGGCGTGAAGCAGCTCGGTCTTGAGACTGTAGAGCTCAAGCGCGCTCATGGCGCGAGACTCCTAAGGCGCGAGGCCGTGGGCCATGCCGCCGCGAGGGGATTAGCCCCGCGGAGCGGCAGCGGACGCGGCCTCGACCAGGCTCTTGAAGGTCGCCGGCTCGCGCACGGCGATATCGGCAAGCACTTTGCGGTCGAGCTCGATGCCGGCCTTCTTCAGGCCGTCGATCAGGCGCCCATAGGTCAGGCCGTTGGCTCTGGCCGCGGCATTGATGCGTTGAATCCACAGCGCGCGGAACGTGCGCTTCTTTACCTTGCGGTCGCGATAAGCGTACTGCCCGGCCTTCTCGACGGCCTGGCGCGCGGTACGGATGGTGTTCTTACGGCGGCCGTAATAGCCCTTTGCCTGCTTGAGCACCTTGCGGTGGCGGGCATGGGAGGTGACGCCGCGTTTGACACGAGACATGACGGTGCTCCTTCGAAGCTGGCCCTAAGCGCTAGCGGCTATAGGGCAGGAAATTCTTCTTCACGATCTTGGCGTCTTCGTCCGACAGAACCATCGTCCCGCGCGCGGTGCGAATGAACCGGTTGGGACGCTGGATCATGCCGTGACGCTTGCGCGAGGCCTGGCATTTGACCTTGCCGCTCGCCGTGACTTTGAAGCGCTTCTTGGCACCGCTCTTGGACTTGAGCTTGGGCATTTGGCTTCCTTGGTTTTAGCCTCGTCCGCAGCTCGGACGGGGCGAGTTTCGACGATTAGAAAGCATGCGAGCCGCCACGGCATGCCCCGCCGGGCGGCTCCTTCGCGCGACCTTATAGGGTCGGTTTGGGCGGAATTGCAAGGAATTCCAGCGGTGCCGATCCCTAACGGGGCGCGAGCACCATCACCATCTGCCGGCCTTCGAGCCGCGGTTCCGATTCGACCTTGGCGATGGTCGCCGTGTCCTGCTTGACCCGGTCGAGCAGCCTCGTGCCGAGCTCCATATGCGCCATCTCGCGTCCCCGGAAACGCAAGGTGACCTTGACCTTGTCGCCCTCCTCGAAGAACCGGACGATCGAGCGCATCTTCACCTGATAGTCGTGAATATCGATATTGGGCCGCATCTTGATCTCTTTGATCTCGACGGTGCGCTGTTTCTTGCGCGCCTCGGCGGCCTTCTTCTGCGCCTGGTATTTGTATTTGCCGAAATCGAGGATCTTGCACACCGGCGGCTCGGAATTGGGTGCGATCTCGACCAGGTCGAGACCGGCTTCCGCCGCGCGGGCGAGGCCCTCGGTCGTGGCGACCACGCCGATATTGTGGCCGGTCGCGTCGATAAGCTGGATATTTGGAGTGTCGATGGCCTCGTTGATGCGGGGGCCCCCCCGATCGGGCGCAAGCTTCGTCGGTCGCCTTACGATGTTTCTTCTCCTCTTAACGAACGGCGGCTAGCGCTCGCTTCATAAAATGGCGGTTTTTCGCGCCGCGGTTCGATTGACCCGCTTCGACCCTTGTATAGCAATGGAATTGCGCCTGACAAGTCAAGCCGGGTGAGTGTGGATTAACGAGACGTTTGCGACGGCGTCGCCTTGGCGCTCTGCCCGAACCGGGCGGCAAGCGAGGTGCCGAGGAGCTCGTCATAGACGGCGAGCGTCGCCTGCTGCATCGCGCGCAAAGTATATTGCGAGGCGACGCGGGCCCGCGCGCGGACGCCGAGCGCGGCGCGAGCGTCCGGCGCGAGATTGAGCGCACGCTTGATCTTGGCGGCGAGCGCGGACGGATCGCCGGGCTTCACCAGCCAACCCGTGAATCCGGCTTTGTCCTCTTCCGGAGCGACGACGGTTTCCGGCAACGCCCCGATATCGGAGACGATGACGGGGCAGCCCATGGCTTGCGCCTCGATGCTGGTTCGGCCGAAGGTCTCCGGCACGAGCGAGGGCACGAGCGCGACCTCGGCGGCAAGAAAGGCCGCCGGCATTTCCTCGCAATGGCCGACCAGGCGCACCTTGTCGTCAAGCCCGTGGCGCGCGATCAGGGCGGCGAGGTCCTCGCGATAGGCGGACTTGCCGGGCGCATCGCCGGCGAAAATGACGACGGCGCCGTCGAGCGCGCTTTCAGTGGCAAGAAAGAACGCGGCCTCGATCGTATCGCGGTGCCCCTTGAGGCCGGTGAGGCGCGCCGCCTGAAGCACGATCTTGGTCTCGGGTGCGACGCCCCAACGTTCTCTGAGCTTGGCCACGGCCTCGGGTGGAACCGCGCGCGCCTCGAAAGCGTCCGCATCGACGCCGCGATGGATGGTGCGAATGCGCGCCTTCGCGGCGGGATGCCTCGAGGCGATGAGCCGCGCGGTGTAGTTCGAATTGGCGATCACGCGGTCGCCCCGTCCCATGACGCTGTTATAGACACGCTTCACGGCACCAGGATTGCCGTAGGCGCCGTGATAGGTGGTGACGAAAGGTCGTCCCGTCCGGCGCGCGGCGATGAACGCGCTCCAGGCCGGCGCCCGGCTTCTGGCATGGACGAGATCGACGCCGCGTTCCTCGATCAGCTGCGCGAGCTGGCGCGCATTGGCAAGAATGGTGAGAGGGTTCTTGCTCGCGACGGGAAGGGGAAGGATCTCGCCGCCGGCATCGGCGATGGCGGTTGCCAATCGGCCGCCTTCGGTGGCAACGAGAGCGGAGGCGCCTGCGCTCGCAAGCGCTTGCGCGATCTCGACGGCCGCCTGCTCGCTGCCTCCGGCATCGAGGCGCGGCACGACCTGCAATATGGTCACTTCCGGCATGGCACAAGGTTCTTAAGGTGAGCGCATCCGAACCGCAATTCCTCGACTTCGGCGGCGGCGAAAGCCCGCGCCGCCTGGCCTATCGCCTTACCGGCGCTGGAGAGGGCGCGCCCCTCGGCCTCATCTGGCTTTCCGGCTTCCTGTCCGACATGGCAAGCACCAAGGCGCTCGCGCTTGCGGCCTGGGCGGAAGGCCGAGGCCTGCCCATGCTCCGCTTCGACTATTCCGGCCACGGCCTCTCTGACGGCGATCTCCTCAAAGCCTCGATCGGCGATTGGCTCGCGGAGGCCGCCGCCATGCTCGAGCTTCTCCTTGCCAAGACGCCGCGCGCGGTTCTGATCGGCTCGTCGATGGGTGGATGGATCGCGCTTCTGCTCGTCCGCAAACTAGCGCGCGAGGGGGTGCTGGCAAAGCTCGCGGGCCTCGTTCTGATAGCGCCCGCCTGGGACATGACCGAGCGACTGATGTGGGACCCGATGACCGAAGCGACGAAATCCGCGCTCGCGCGCGATGGCGTCGTCTACGAGCCTTCGCTTTATGGCGATCCCTATCCCATCACCAAGCGCATGATCGAGGAGGGACGAAAGCACCTGATCGGCGAGGGCGCGCTTCCTCTCGATCTCCCGGTCCGCATCCTGCAAGGCATGCGCGACCCCGACGTGCCGTGGCGCCACGCGCTCGATCTTGTCGAACGGCTCGGCTCCGGCGATGTCGAGCTCACTCTCGTCAAGGACGGCGATCATCGCCTGTCGCGGGAGCAAGATCTGCGCCGTCTCGAAGCGACAGTTACCGCCCTCGTCGCTTCGTCATCCTGAGGCGGCCGCGAAGCGGCCCTCGAAGGATGCAGGCGAATCATCATCCTTCGAGGCTCGCTCCGCTCGCACCTCAGGATGACGACGGCCTCAAGGTAAATTTCTTTGTTCGGTCACCATCGGGCAGCCGAGCGTCTTCTCGAAAGCCGCGCGCAGCTCGTCCTCCGTTTCGACGGTGAGGTAGAGGCCGCCGTTCCGTTCGGCGAGGCATTTCACGTCGATGAGGCTCTGCTCGCCCATCCAGGTATAGCCCTTCACGCGCAGGCCGATGACATGGACAGTGAGCGAAGCGGCTTCGCTGCTGAGCTTCTCGCCGAGATCGCACGGCAAGCCGCCGCAGGTCTCCTCGCCGTCGGTGAGCAGCACGATCAAGCCGGGCTTGGCGCGGAAATCGAGCACCTCGGCGGCTTTCTCCACCGCCGCGGTCAGAGGGGTCTTGCCGGCGGGGGTGAGCGCGTTGATCGCCGTCATGATGCGCGCGGCCGAATTCGCCTCGGGCTTGAGATCGAGACGAACGTTGCACTGATCCCAGACGCCCGGCCCGTAGGTGATGAGCCCGACGCGGCGATGCCTGGTGACGCTCGGGAGGATCTTTGCGAGCGTGGCGCGCACCTTGTCGATGCGGCTTACCTTGCCCGCCGTTTCGCTGCCATAGCCCCAGCCATTGCCCGACATCGAGCCCGAGGCGTCGAACACGATCATCGCATCCTCGGTGCAGGGGGAACGTTCCTCGGCGCCTTTCGCGATCCCGGCGCAAAGCGCAGCGACCGCCGCCAGGGTCAGGGCTCGCAATGCGCCGGTCTCACGCTGCGGAATCATCTTCGAGGAGGGCGGTGAGACCTTCGCGGTAGGTGGGATAGCGCAGCTTGACGCCAAGCTCGGACTTGATGCGCGCATTCTTGATGCGCCGGCTGCCCTCGTAGAAACTCCGCGCCATGGGCGTGAGGTCGGCGTCGGCAAAGGCGATCTCGGGCGGCGGCGGCATGCCCATCAACTCGGCCGCGTAGGCCACCACGTCGCCGGGCGCGGCCGGCTCGTCGTCGGCGACATTGTAGATCGCGCCGCCGCGGGGCTTGGCGATCGAGGCTTCGAGCACGCTCGCGATGTCCTCGACATGGATGCGGCTGAACACCTGCCCGTCTTTGTTGATGCGGCGCGCCGTGCCCTCTCGAAGCTTGTCGAACACGCACCGTCCCGGTCCGTAAATGCCCGCGAGCCGGAACACGTGCACCGGAACGCCGGTCTCGCGCCCGAATTGGAGCCAGTCTTGTTCGGCAGCGACGCGGGCGACGGCGCGCGCGCTGTTGGGATTGGGCGCGGTGCTCTCATCGACCCAGCCGCCCTCCTGGTCGCCATAGACCCCGACGGTCGAGAGATAGCCGGCCCATTCGAGCGAAGGGAGCGCCGCGATCTCTTCGCGAAAGGACTTGAGCACCGGATCGCCGCCTGGCCCCGGCGGGATCGAGTGGATGAGGTGGGTCGCGCAGGCGAGGTGTCTCGCCAGCGCCGGGTTGCCCGTATCGCCGGAAAAGCGGACGACGTCGTAGCCCTCGCGCCTCAGCCGCTCGACCTTGCCGTCGTCGCGCGCGGTTCCCGCGATCTGCCAGCCTTCGGCGGAAAGACGCTTGGCCAATGTCAGCGCCGAGAAGCCGAGGCCGAAGGCAAACAGCCGGTTCATGCCGCCGCCTCCAGCCATTCGCTTCTCACCACAGGGTCGGTCTCGCCCGCGCAATGGCTGCCGCGCAAGGCGTTGAAGCGGCGCGGCGCAAGCCGCGCGAGCGCCCACACCGCCATCGCGCGCACCAAGGGCGATGGGTCGTCGAGCCTTGCCTCGACCAGGGGCGCGAGCGAAGCATCGTCCGAATTGCCGGCGGCGATCAGCACGTTCCGCATGAAGCGGTCGCGGCCGGTGCGCTTGATCGGCGTGCCGCGGTAGCGGGCGCGGAAGGCGGCATCGTCGAGAACGAGCAACTCCGAGAGCGGCGGGTTGTCGCTGCCGGCGCGCGCCGCGAGCTTCGCCTCGCGCCCACTTTGCGCAAACTTGTTCCAGGGGCAAACAGCCAGGCAGTCGTCGCAGCCGAAGATGCGGTTCCCCATCGCGACGCGGTAGCGCGGCGCGATGTGTCCCTTATGCTCGATGGTGAGATAGGAGATGCAGGCGCGCGCATCGATCTCATAGGGCGCGGCGAAAGCATGCGTCGGACAGATATCGAGGCAGCGCCGGCAGGCGCCGCAATGATCCTCTTCGGCCAAGTCGGGAGCGATCTCGGCCGTGGTCAAGATCGCGCCGATGAAGAGCCACGACCCGAACTCGCGCGACACGAGGTTGGTGTGCTTGCCTTGCCAGCCGAGCCCGGCGCGCGCGGCGAGCGGCTTCTCCATCACCGGCGCGGTATCGACGAAGACCTTGACCTCGCTTTGGGTGAGCGCCTGCACCCGCGCCGCAAGCGGCTTGAGCTTGTCTCTCAGAATGTCGTGATAGTCGTCGCCTTGGGCATAGATCGAGATCGCGCCGCGCGATTTTGCCTCAAGCACCGCCAGCGGATCTGTGCCGCGTCCATAGTTCAATCCGAGCACGATGACGCTTCTCGCTTCCGGCCACAGCGCGCGCGGCGCCTTGCGCCGCTCCGCCGTCGTCGCCAGCCAGACCATGTCGCCCTGACGGCCGTCAGCGAGGAACGCATCGAGCGCTTCGCCCGCGCCTCTGACCGCATCGGCGGAGGTGAAGCGCACGGCGTCGAAGCCGAGCGCCTTCGCCTCAGCCGCGATCCGTCCTTTCAGCGTCTCTGCCATGACCTATTATGTCGGGGCGCGAGTCTCAAAAATCGAGATCGGCATACGTCCCGGATGGGGTGAAGCCCGCGATGCGGTCCTGAAGCAGCGGCCGGAACGACGGTCTCGATTTCAACAGCGCATACCAATTCTTGACCGCCTCATGCTGCTCCCAAGGCACCTCGCCGAGATAGTCGAGCGCCGAGAGATGGGCCGCGGCCGCGAGATCGGCGAAGCTCATCGCGTCGCCCGCAAGCCAGCTCCTCGTCTCGGCGAGATGGCCGATATAGGCGAGATGATAGCGCAGATTCTCGCGGCCCGCCCGCATGGCCTCCATGTCGGGCGAGGAGCTGCCCGGCCCGAAGCGCCGGTAGACCTTTTCCTCGACGAGGTAGTCGGTCACCTCGTCGTGGAACTTGCGGTGGAACCAATCGACGAGACGCCGCTGCTCGGCCTTCCCCGTCTCGTCGCCGGGGAAGGGATGGAACAGGCGGGCGTCGCGCTCATCGGCGGTATCGCCCAGATACTCCGAGATGGCGTAAGCGCCCATGATCGGCCCCCGTTCGTCGGTGATGAGAACGGGCAGCGTTCCGGCCGGATTCAAGTCGGTGAATTCCGGGCGCCATTCCCAGGGCCGTTCCTCGGCCAATTCGGCCTCCACGCCGCATTCGCTGAGCGCAAGGCGGATCGACCGGGAGAACGGGCAGAGCGGATAGTGCAGAAGCGTTGCCATCGCGTTGCAAATTGAATCGCGCGAGACCAAAGCCTCGTATAGAACCTGGACGCGCGCGGAACAAGCGGGGCGGTGGGGCTATGACGATCGAGCAGATAATCGCGATTGCCGTGGTGCAGGGGATCACGGAGTTCCTGCCGATCTCCTCCTCGGGCCACCTGATCCTGCTCCCCAACATCATGCATTGGCCCGACCAAGGCATCGTCGTCGACGTGATGACGCACCTTGGCACGTTGCTAGCCGTGCTGATCTATTTTTGGCGGGACGTGTGGCGTCTCATGGTCGGCGCGCTCGAGCTGGTCAAGGGTCACGTCACCGAAGATGGAAAACTCGCCATCTACATCGTTCTCGCCACCATCCCGGCGATCGCGTTCGGTATCTTCCTCAAGAAGCTCGGCTACACCGATCTCGAACGCAACGTGGCGGTCGTAGCCTGGAACACGATCCTCTACGGCATCTTGATGATGATCGCCGACATCGTCGGCCCGCAGAAGCGCACCATAGCCAACATGACGCTCGGAGCGGCACTTCTCATCGGCGTGGCGCAGGCGCTTGCGCTGATCCCGGGCACGAGCCGCTCCGGCGTGACGATGACGGCCGCGCGGTTCATGGGCTTCACCCGGCCCGACTCGGCGCGCTTCTCTTTCTTGCTTGCTATCCCGGCAACCACGGGAGCGATCGTCTTCACCATCGGCGATGCGTTAGCGAGCGGCGAGGGCATAACCATGGACGCGGTCTACGCCGCGATACTCACCTTCGTCGCCGGGATTCTCGCCATCGCGTTTTTGATGAATCTGATCCGCCGCATCAGCTTCCTGCCCTTCGTGCTCTATCGCATGGTGCTCGGCGGCTTCCTCCTGGTGCTGCTCTACACCTGAGCGCGCTGGCTTAAGGCCGGTACTGCGAAAACTGCCCGCGCGGACGGAATTGCTCGAGATAGTCCGGCACGATCGCGGCGATGGCGACCGGCTCGATGCCGAGAGCTTCGAGGTCACGGCCGCTCCGCTTTGCCTCCTCGCTCACCACGTTGTCGTTCTCGAGCAACCGCACCTGGTCGATGGTGAGCGGCGGCGTGGGCAGGAGCTGGAGGAATGCCGCTTGAAACTTGGCGAGCCAGAACGGGAGCGGCACGAGCAGGCGCTTGCGCATCGAATAGGCGAGCACGCGCTCCATCACTTGCTTCAGCGTGAGCACCTCGGGCCCGCCGAGTTCGTAAGGCGCGCCCGCGTGCGCCTTGCCGGTAAGCCCGGCGAGAACGGCCTTGACCACATCGCCGACAAAGACCGGCTGAAACCTGGTCTTGCCGCCGCCGATCAAGGGAAGCGCCGGGAAGAGCCGCGCCAGAGCGGCGAAGCGATTGAAGAAATCGTCTTCCGGCCCGAACACGACCGAGGGCCTGAGGATGACGGAATCGGGAAACACTTTCCTGACCGCTGCCTCGCCTTCCGCCTTGCTCCGTGCGTAAGCCGAGCGCGAGTGTTCGTTCGCGCCGATCGCCGAGACGTGGACCATCGCGCGCGCGCCTTCTGCCCGCGCGGCCTCCGCCACGTGGGCCGCGCCCTCGTCCTGCACCGCCTCGAAGGTCTGCTTGCCGGTGGGGAACAAGATGCCGACCAGATTGACGACCGCGTCGGCGCCGCGCGCGGCGGCAAGAAGCGAGTCGGGGTAGCGCACATTCGCCTGCACGGCGTTGATCTGGCCGACGCCGCCGAGCGGCTGGAGATGGCCGGCAAGCTCGGGCCGCCTCACCGCGACCCGCATACGCGCGCCGGTCTTGGCGATGGCGCCGACGAGATGGCGGCCGATAAAGCCCGAGCCCCCGTAGATGATCACGAGCGCCTTGTTGTCGAGAACGATGGCCATCTCTGTCCTCTTACCCCCGAGCCTCATTACACGAGGGGGCCGAACCCTGTGAAGCGCCGCAAGCTTCGGGCCTCGCGCCCCCCGGCATGCTTTGCGCTAATTGACTTTCATAGGCCCGGATCGTACCTGAGGGCCTCTTGCCCAGGTGGCGGAACTGGTAGACGCGCTAGATTCAGGTTCTAGTGCCCGAAAGGGCGTGGAAGTTCGAGTCTTCTCCTGGGCACCATTCCCGCTTTGTTAAGCGCCACGCGGTATGGGTTCTTGCCGCCAAGGAGCGCTTCACGCTTGAGCACGAAAACGACCGTCGAACTCTATAAGGGCGATCTGCCGCGCGGCCGCTTCACCGGCCGCGCCATCGCCATCGACACCGAGACGCTGGGGCTCAACCCCTATCGCGATCGGCTCTGTCTCGCGCAGATCTCCGAAGGCGACGGCCGCGCCGCCCTGGTGCAGTTCGCCGGGACGCCTGAGGCACCTGAGCTGAAGCGGCTGCTCGCCGACGAAAGCGTACTCAAGATCTTCCATTTCGGCCGCTTCGACATGGCCGTGCTCAAGCACAATCTGGGCGTGATGCCGCGGCCGGTCTATTGCACCAAGGTGGCTTCCCGGCTTGCCCGCACCTTCACCGACCGGCACGGGCTCAAGGATTTGTGCAAGGAATTGCTCGGCATCGAGCTGTCAAAGCAGCAGCAATCCTCGGATTGGGGTGCGGCGGAGTTGACCCAGGAGCAGCTCAACTATGCCGCGAGTGACGTGTTGCATCTGCACGCGCTTCGGGAGAAACTCGACGCCATGCTCCGGCGCGAGGGCCGCGAAGGCCTCGCCCGCGCCTGTTTCGAGTTCTTGCCGGTCCGGGCCGAGCTCGATTTGCGGGGCTGGTCGGATATCGATCCTTTCGCCCACTAGCGGCCGAATCCGGCGCCCGGGCGAAGCGGGCGCCGTCGCAATGTGATCAAAGTCCTGCGGCTAGGTGGTGCCGGACCGATCATGAAGGTGCCTCAAGATTGGGCGAAAAGGAATGGCGGCTGATGCCAATGTCATTGCCGGCGGTGAGCGGTACCGGATCCGCACGGTCGAGGAGCGCCGTCGCGCCTTCGCGAGCGCCACGCGCCACACCAAGTTCGTCAATTTCCTGCGCAAGGCGCTCCCGATCTTCGCCGTTCTTGTGCTCGCCACCTATTTCATTTCGACGCGCCTTGCCACGAGCATCAGCATTGGCGACATGAACGCGAGCATCGAAGGCTTCGAGGTGAAGGACGGCAATCTGCGCATGGTCAACCCGAAGCTCGAGGGCGCCGATAAGAAGAACGGGAAATATGTCATCGGCGCCGACTATGCCGACCAGGACATCAAGAACCCGAACCTGATCAAGCTTCACGCCATCAAGGCCGACCTCGCCGCCATCGATGGCGGCTGGTCGCGCATGACGGCGGTCCGCGGAAGATTCGACAACAAGACCGGCCGCCTGGTGATGCAGGACAAGATCGACATTGCCACGAGCTCGGGCGTTTCCGGCGTGCTCACCCACGCGACGCTCGACACCAAGAACCAGGTCATCCGCTCCCATCGCCCTGTCTCGTTCGTGCTGCCCAACGGCACGATCAGGGCGAACGCGCTCACCTTCTACTCGGCCAAGCACACGCTCACGTTCCGCGGCAAGGTCGCGGTCCACATGGTCCGGCCGAAAAAGGAGGCGGAAACGGCCAAGGCCGCTCCCACCCCGCAAGACGCGCCGCCGCCGCAGAAGGCGGAAGAGGCGGGCGAAGTCACTCTGCCGCCATTGCCCGGGGAGGACGGCGCGGGCCAAGGCGGGGCGCAAGGCGCAGCCCCGAGCGTCCCATGACCGGCGTCCTCCCAATCTTGCTCCGCGCGCTGCTCCGGCCGTTGGCCGTAGCGGTGGCGCTCGCCGGCGCTGTTTTCGCCGGGCCGCAAGCGACGGCGCAGACGCTCACGAATGCGTTCGGCGGTCTTTCGCAGAGCTCGAGCGACCCGATCGATATCGAATCGGACGCGCTTGTCGTCCACGACAAGGAGAAATACGCGACCTTCAGGGGCAATGTGAAAGCGGTGCAGGGCACGACCACCCTCCGCGCCAAGGAACTCAACGTGCACTATGTCGGCGGCGGCAGCCTCGCTCCCGGAGCCAAGGAGGAGACCAAGGTCGCCGAGGCCAAAAGCGGCGCCGCCGCAAAGGGCGAGCAAGCGCAGATCAGCAAGATCGAGGCGAAGGGCGAGGTCGTCATCACCAGCGAGAAGGATCAGACCACGAGCAGCGATTGGGCGCTTTACGACGTGGCGGGGCAGATGGTCACCGTCGGCGGCAATGTGGTGTTAACGCAAGGCCAGAATGTGCTAAAGGGGGACCGGCTCATCATTGACTTGAAAACGGGTGAAAGCCGGTTCGAGAATACGGGAAATGTTGCCGCCGGAGGCCGTATCCGTGCCCTGTTCATGCCGAAGGATGCGGTCAAGGGCGGCGGCGAGAAAGACGCCAAGCCCGCCGACGCGAAGGCTGCAACTCCGGGCGAGAAGGCTCCCGCGAGCGGCAACAAGCTTGACAAGGACAAGGGCGCGGCGGCGGAACAAGAGGAACCTTCCGACGAGGAGGGGCCATGGCCACTCACGCCGGACACGCAGCCTTGAAGGCTTCCGTTTTTGTGAGACGTTAACCAGCCGGCGCTTCACTTAAGGAGCGAAAGGGGTCGTGGGCAAATTGCTGTCGTTTCCTGGCCGTGAGGCAGCCCCGCCGCAAGCGGGCACGACAAAGACCGCCCCTCAGGCGAATCCGGACTATGGGCGCCTTTCCGTCCGCTCCGTCGTCAAGAGCTTCAAGAAACGCACCGTCGTTCGCGGCGTCAGCCTCGAGGTTCTCCGCGGCGAGGCGGTCGGACTGCTTGGTCCGAACGGCGCCGGCAAGACCACCGTGTTCTACATGATCACGGGTCTCATTCCCGCCGACGAAGGCTCGATCAGAATCGACGGCACCGACGTGACGAGCCTGCCGATGTATCGGCGGGCGCGGCTTGGCATCGGCTATCTACCGCAAGAGGCGTCGATCTTCAGGGGTCTCACCGTCGAGCAGAACATTCTCGCCGTGCTCGAGACCGTCGAGCCCGACAAGCGCGAGCGTCAACGCCAGCTCGACGCGCTGCTCGAAGAATTCCGCATCACCCGTCTCAGGACCTCGCCCGCCATGCGGCTCTCGGGCGGCGAGCGGCGCCGGGTCGAAATCGCCCGCGCTCTTGCCTCCCGTCCGTCCTTCATGCTGCTCGATGAGCCCTTCGCCGGCATCGATCCGATCGCTGTTAACGACATTCGCGCGCTCGTGCGCCACCTCACCCAGCGCGGCATCGGCGTCTTGATTACCGATCATAATGTGCGCGAAACACTCGATCTTGTCGGCCGTGCGTATATTATTCACGACGGCATGGTGCTGACCCACGGCACCGCGCAGGAGATCATCGCGAACGAGGACGTGCGGCGCGTCTATCTCGGCGATCAGTTCAAGATCTGAGTGGCGCAAGAACGCGCATTTTGAGTTCGACAATGGCGATCACGACAAAGCTCGAACTCCGTCAGGGCCAAAGCCTGGTCATGACGCCGCTCCTGCAGCAGGCGATCAAGCTGCTTCAGCTCTCCCATGTCGAGCTGCAAAGCTTCGTCGAGGCCGAGCTTGAGCGCAATCCGCTGCTCGAGCGCGCCGATCCCGACGAGCCGGCCGCGAGCGGCGATCTTGGCCGTGGCTCCGCTCCCGGCATGAAGGACGAGCCGGACGGGCAAAGTTCCGCCCAAGAGACCGACGCGGGCGAGGGCGATGAGGGCGAGTGGATCGATCTTGAGTCCGACGCGAGCCGGAGCGAGGACCTCGATGTCGAGCCGCAGGATGCTTTTCCCGACGCCGATGCGGCAGCGTTTGCGGGCACCGCTGGATTGGGCGCCGCCGCGTTCGGCCAAAGCGGCGGTGCCGCGAGCGGAGACGCCCCGAACCTCGAAGCCTATGTGGCCGGGGAAAGGACGCTGAAAGATCACCTCACCGAGCAGCTGATCCTCGCCTTCGCCGATCCGGCGCACCGCCTCATCGGCCACCACCTCATCGATATGACGGACGAGGCGGGCTATCTTTCGGGCGATCTCCGAGGCGTTGCCGACCTTCTCGGTGCGCCGCTTGCGCTTGTCGAGGAGACGCTTCGCGTGATGCAGAGTTTTGACCCGAGCGGCGTGTTCGCCCGCGATTTGCGCGAATGCCTCATGCTTCAGCTGAAAGAGCAGGACCGCTGCGATCCGGCGATGGCGGCCTTGATCGAGAACATCAATCTTCTCGCCGTCCACGATCTTCCCGCGCTGAAGCGCGCCGCGAAAGTCTCCGACGAAGACCTGCTCGACATGATCGCGGAAGTGAAGCGGCTCGATCCGAAGCCGGGGCTGCGCTACGGCTCGGCCCCGGCGCAAGTCGTCGTTCCCGACGTGCTCGTGCGAGCGCTTCCCGACGGCAGCTTCCATGTCGAATTGAACAGCGACACGCTGCCGCGCGTGCTCGTCAACCGCAGCTACTATGCCACCGTGGCCAAATCCGCCACCCGCAAAGAAGACCGGACCTACCTTACCGATTGCTTCCAGACGGCGAATTGGCTGGTGAAGAGCCTCGACCAGCGCGCCCGCACCATCCTCAAAGTGGCGCGCGAAATCGTGCGCCAGCAGGATGGTTTCCTCACCCACGGCGTCCGCCATCTCAGGCCGTTGAACCTGAAGACGGTGGCCGATGCGATCGCGATGCACGAATCGACGGTGAGCCGGGTCACCGCCAACAAATACATGGCGACCAATCGCGGGCTGTTCGAGCTCAAATATTTCTTCACGTCGGCGATTGCCGCGACAAGCGACGGTGATGCTCACTCATCCGAATCGGTGCGCGACCGCATCCGCGCCATGATCGAGGCCGAGCCCGCGGGATCGGTCTTGTCGGACGACAAGATCGTCGAGCGGCTGAAGGACGACGGCATCGACATAGCGCGCCGCACCGTGGCGAAATACCGCGACGCGCTGCGAATTCCGTCCTCCGTGCAGCGCAGGAGGCAGAAGCGCCTCGCCCCTTGCGCGCGCGTCTAGTCGTTCCTAAATCAGTGTAGAACAACGAGAATCCTGTAAAGAGGGCCGGTGCAAATAGTTGGTTTGACACCCCGGGGCGTGCGTTCTAGCTTCCCGCCCCGCAAACGAGGCCGGAAGAGAGTTCGGCCTCGAGGCGCGCCGGTTTCGCTCTTTTAGAGTTTGGTCTGCGAAGTGTAGCGACAGGCGCCGGGGGCGCGGCGCGGAAAGGCGACAACACAGTCTTCCGCCGGCAATGACGATACAAGTACAAGTAACCGGAAAGAATCTCGACGTCGGTGAGGCGTTACGCAGTTACGTCCAGGAGCGCATCGCCCATGCCGTCGAGAAGTTCATCGGGCGCGAAACGACTGGGCATGTGCGCATCGAGAAGGAGCGCAGCGAGTTTCGAACCGACTGCACCATCCATCTCTGGCAAGGCATGAGTTTGGAGGCGCATGGCGCCGCGGCCGATGCCTATCAGAGCGCGGACCGTGCGTGCGAGCGGCTCGAGAAGCGAATTCGCCGCTATAAGGAGCGGCTCAAGCGGCACGGCGGAGAAACGCCGCGCAAGGAGACGCCGGCGTCCGGCTATGTCATTCAGGCGGCGCCCGAGGGTTACGAGGAACATGATGAGGACAATCCCGTTATTATCGCCGAGGCCGAGATGCCCGTGCATGAAATGGCGGTGAGCGACGCGGTGATGCAGATGGATTTGTCCGACCGGCCTGTGGTCGTGTTTCGCAATGCAAGTCACGGGGAAATCAACGTGGTCTACCGCCGCGGCGACGGCAATATTGGCTGGATCGACCCGGCGGGGCCGCTGCGCTCGACGAGCGCAGCGGTCGCGCAGCAACGAACCAAGAAGGCGCGCAAGCGGGGCTAGGCGGAATTTTCCGCTTCGTGCCGCGAACGCCCATCGGAGGGGTATTCAAAGATGCTGCTGACGAATTTCATCGCGCCCAATTCCGTGGTGCCGCTGCTCAAGGCGAAAAGCAAGAAGCAGCTCCTGCAAGATCTTTCCGCGCGCGCCGCCCCCATCACCGGGATACCCGAGCGCGACATCTTCGACGTGCTGTTGCAGCGCGAGCGACTCGGCTCGACCGGGCTCGGCCACGGCGTCGCCATTCCGCACGGCAAGCTGCACGGGCTGAAACGCATCGCCGGCGTCTTCGCGCGCCTCGCCGAGCCGATCGACTTCGAGGCGATCGACGGCCAAAAAGTCGATATCGTCGTGCTGCTGCTTGCGCCCGAGGGCGCCGGCGCCGATCACCTCAAGGCGCTCGCGCGCATCTCGCGCCTGCTGCGCGACGGGGCCGCGGTGGAGAAGCTCCGCGCCGCCAGGGACGCCGCGGCGCTCTATGCGGTCCTGACCGAAGGCGAAACCTCGTCCCACGCGGCCTAAGCCGCAGCCGGGGAAATCACCGGAGCGAAACCTCGTCCCACGCGGCCTAAGCCGCAGCCGGGGAAATCACCGGAATTGAACTGGGAAGGCGCGCGCCCTAGTGCACGCTCACCGGCACGAGATCGTTCTCGAGCGCGTTGGCGATTGCCGCGCTTCGGCTTTCGGTGAGCGCAAGCGGGGTGCCGTCGGCGCCAAGCACGGCAAAGAGGTCGATGCCCTTCGGCGCGTTCGACAGCGCCGGGAATAGACGCTCCGCCGCGTCCGGGCCGATTTGTTTGATATAGGCCACCTCGCCGTCGCCGAGTTCGGCGAGTTCGCGCCGGGTGATGGGCGCGTCCAACTGGCGGTTTTCTTCTTTTTCGAACTTGTTCATCTTTACGTCTGCTCCTCGGGGCGAGGGGATGGCGAAGATACGAAGCCTATGCGGCGAAGGTTTCAATCAGCGGCGGCTACTCCGATGGTCATCACCCGTTTCGCTTCGCGCGGGCGGGAGAGCTCGATGACGAGAAGGCCGTTTTGAAGCTCCGCCTTGCGGACCTCAACCCCGCTTGCCAGGCGAAAGCTTCGCTTGAATTGCCGCGCGGCGATGCCGCGATGGAGAAACTCGCGAGGCCGCTCCTCGCTCTGCTTGCCACGAATGGAAAGTTCGCCGTTTTCGGTGCTTACCTCGAGCTGACCGGGAGCGAAGCCCGCGATCGCAAGCGTGATGCGCAAAGCCTCCGGCTCTCCTTCCAGGAGCTCGACATTGTAGGGGGGGTAGCCGGCCTCGGCCTTTGCCGCGCCGTTCGAGCCGCGGGGCGCGGAGAGGCTTACCCAGAAACTGCCGTCAAGGAGCGTCATGCGCGTCATGCGAGCCAAAGCCTTTTCCACTAACGCGGCGCGCCGGTCCGGACTTTGCCCGAGGCCCTGACGGCGCCCCTTTGAGAGAGAAGGCCCGGCCCCGCCGCGGGCGCCGAGCCTTGGATTTCCGCCTTCGCATATGGGGAACGGCGACGCCGATTCAAGCGCGGGCGCCCCCCGTTCACCCCTTCGTGTTGGCTCCTACCGCTCGCGCGCGGGTTGACCTAAACTTGCGCGCGAGACCTTCAGCATGAGCGCGATGCCATGATCTGGTACGTCAATCCGATAGGAAGCGATACGAGGGAGGGCCGCAGCCCCGGCACGTCGTTCAAGTCTCTCGGCCGCGCGGTCGAGGTCGCCAAACCCGGGGATACCATCATGATCTCGCCCGGCGCCTACGACCAGGATCTACCGGCAAAGGTGAGCGCCGCGCGCTCAGCCAACATCGCCGTCGCGGTGATCGGGAGCGATTGACGGGCCTAGGCTGTCCCGGTCGCCGCGGCCAGCGGCGGCGCATCCTCCCGCGCATCCTCCCGCGCTTCCCTCGCCGCACCGAGCATAAGAACGCGGAACTCGGCCTCGCCCACGACCCGAGCGATCTCGCGGAACGCAAAGAACGGCGCGAGCGCGGTCGCCATGATCGCGGTGACGCAAAGCAAAGCGGCGGGGCCGCCGCCTCCGATCACGGGGAAACTTTCCGCGGCGGTCTTTCCCTGGAACATTCCCACGCCGATCTCCTCGGCGATGTAGGCGACCAGCAACAGCACGGCGAACACGATCGATTTGTAGGCGATGGGGACGATCAGCGGCCGGTTGTCGAACCGCTTGGTGAAGCGCATGTTCTCGGCGATGAGCATGATCTTGCCGAGGATCAAGGCATTGAGCGTGGCAAGCCCGTAGAAACGGAAGCCGATATTGTGGCCGGCGAGCACGAGCCACTCATGGACGAACAACACGAAGAACACGAGCCAGAGATAGGCGACGATGACGAAGAACTTCCGCAACTCTTCGAGAAGCCGGACCTTCAGGCTTCGCTTCGGCGGCGCCGGCTCATCGCTTGTCGCCGCTGAGGCGGGAGCGGCGGCCGCGTTTTGCGAGAGACGCGTGACAGCGGCGCCGGTTCGGTTCTTCCCGCCCGCGCCTGCGGCTCCGCCCAAGAGATCGCCGATCTCGCGCGCGGGCTTCCATGACGAAAAGCCCGGCCGCCACAAGAGGTCGTCTTGCTTGAGTTCGCCCCGCTCGGCGAGCAGCAGCAATTCGCGATTGCCAAGCGGACCGTATTGCTTATCGCCGCGCGCCAAATACCAGGACGACGCGGCTTGCGCGGCCGCGGCCGACAATTGATGCTGTTGCATGACTACCCCCCGGTAGGCACCCCCCGATAGGCCCATCGTAGCCTGAGCGCGGGCGCGATCAAGTCTATCCTCGTTTACCTCGTTTTTGCATCAATTCCGGACAGTATTTGGCGGGATGGACTTGAGCCTGCGTCCGGGTTAGAGCATTTTGCGCGGCACTGGACTAATCAGCGGTAGGGGGTTCAAAGTGATCAGAGTCATCTTCGCGAGTTTGCTTCTTGCGTTTGCACTCGTCTTGGCAAATCAGCCCGCGAAAGCCGAATGGCTGTGCGGTGTCGATCGATGCGTCTGGGTGTCTTACGACGTCGACGAGCCCGCCTACGCGCTCGCCTGGGGACCGCCGGTCTACCCGAGCTGCTTCTGGCGGCGGGGCGTGTTCGGTCGCTGGAAGATGATCTGCCCGGGACGTTGATCCGCGGGCACCAGCCCAAGCTTCTTTAGGTTGATCTGATCGCCGGCGCGGGCCTCGCGCCGGCGATGCCGTACGCAGAGAGCAATCGGCTAGTTTTTCGCGACGATTTTTGCCGGCGATGCATCGGCCGCGAGATCGTAGCCGAAGCCGAACTCCGTCACCGCGCCGAGCATGAGGCCCAAGGCCATCGCCAAGGCTGCGAGGAGCAGGTTTTTTGCCGCACGGCGGAACATGCCGCGAGCATAGCGAAAATCCTAACAGTTCTTTGAAGGCCCGCCGTGGTCTTTCGCTACGCAAACCCGATGGAGGAAGACCGATGTCGTTCGACTGCCGCGCTCTGGCAATTGCCGCCCTGATCGCCATCTCGTCGCCCGCGTTGGCGGCGAGGCGACCGGACCTGAAATCAAGACTGCGGCTGGAAATCAAACCCGTTTAGGCTGGGAAATGGTGGAGCCAGGC
>DASTKZ010000001.1:0-14520 GCA_035715445.1 Methyloceanibacter sp. | reverse complement strand
CGGTGGTTTCCCCGACGCGGCGACGTCTCGATCCGGGTTGGACCGCTGCTCACCCCCGACGGCAAGGACTTCGCCGCCGCGGTCAGGCTGCGGGAAAAGACCCGCGCCGAGATCCTTGCCAATTGCGGCGAGCCCGACGCGACAGCGACCTGAGGGCCAATCTGGACTGACGGCCCTACGATGATTTGGCCGGAACCAGACTCACTTGTTTGGCCCACTCCTGGTGCTCTTCAAGGCGACGGCTACCAGCTTGAATACTACGAGGACGGTTATCCGAAGCTGCCAGCGCGTCTAGATCGACGGCGATGCTTGAACAACTTGCGGAGGCAGCATAAAGCGGCCCGGCACTCTTAATAGCCTCGCAACTCCTTAATCTGCTCTAGGCTTAGCCCTCGAACGTCTTCGCTTGTAAGCGATTGAACTCCTTCGCGCTGTGCTTTGGCTTTTGCGGCCATGAACTTGGTCTCGGGTACAGCGTGTTCACGAGAGTCGGATCTTTGTTCAGGCTTCCTTGGCGGAAGAGGCGGCGGTGATTCCGCATCGGTTGCTGGAGCCAGTTCAGGATTCCTTGGCGGCAGTAGTGGCGCTATTTCCGCTGAGGCTGGAGCTTTGATTTGAGGCCGCGCTGGCTTCACGAAATGCATTTTGGTTTTCTTGGATCGCTTGCTGACAATCCGAGATGGCTTCGTTACCACCTTAGCCACACTCGCCTTGGTGAGCTTCGGTGGCGACTGCGCGGACAAACACCTCGCCGGAACAACCTGAAGATGTCCTGTACGAAGAGGACATGAGCAGCCGCTCAATGAAACGCCGACAACAACAAGGACAACGATCACGCGCATAACGAACACGTCCCAAGGTGGGCACGCGCTATCGTTAACCCTATTCGTTGCGATTTAGTTTAGAGCGTTGGTCGGGGGGACTGCGCCGATTGCAGTAAGGATTACCGGCTGCTTGATACGGAGGCGGCGCAAACACTGGGCTATCAGGGGTGTACCCTGTCAGCTCTCCGAGGTGTGGATCGGGAGTCTTGCAGTGATGAAATTGCATGCGGCAAGGCGGAAAGCACCGTCGTTTAATCTTAATCACCTTCGACGATAGTTCGCACGTACCGCTTCGTCTTGCCGCACATCCGGAGGGCCGGCATCGCTCATCGTTGCTCCTTCCTTAAGGCCTTGGAAACAGCCCGGCGCATCGGAGTTTTGCAGGACGAATGGTCGGGCCTAACCACCCAGGGGTGCCGCAGATGGCTTGTGAAAGAACCACACGCTCAATCGATCGTGCCAAGGGCGGCCCGAGACAGGCCACGGCAAAAGCGAGGTATCGCTTCTAACTAGTTGAGCGGCGAGCACCACTGCACAAGATCAGTAGAACGAGGACACTTACGTTCAGTATGATCTTCTTGGCGCGCCCGCCAAATTGAGCGGCAGCAATCCAGCGCTGGGCCTGATGCGGTCGGAATGATTGCAACGATTGAAAGGGAAAGCCCCGCGCGGGAGCGACGGGGGCTTGCGGGGGAAGATCGGGCGAGAGGCGCACTGGGAGAGATCGCTCCGCCTGATCTGAGATGCAAAACGTCAACGCCGGGAGCCAAGTTCGTTTTCCCAAACATCTTGAGTGTGCTCTTGGGTTACAGCGTCAGGCCCTTGAAACCAATAAGGTAGGCGAGGGAACCCAAATAACGTCCTCACACAAACTGGCCCCGCGCAACAGCAATTCGCTATCGTTTACCCTAAGGGACACGCGGGAGGGAATAACTGAGCGCTCCGCCAACGTGGGGTCGCGCCTGAGCCGGCAGCACTACAACCAGGAAAACGCCCTCAGCGCTTTATGTGGGTTGTTGGCGTTGTTGCTGTATCTCTTTAAGGATGAAGACCATCTACAGCCTTATCCTGACCTGCGGGATCATGGTTTTCCCCAGCAAATCGTAACCGAGGGCGGAAAGACACTACCGGGGACGTGATCATACTTTCAGGACGCCACCGCATAGCCGAGTTCAGTGAATCGAAATCAGAAGCGCCGTCGCCGTCTTGGACAATGGCCTCACCGTCGATGTTGGCTGACTGGTACCGAATTTTCGAGGCGGCTCGGACGATGCAGGGATAGCGATCTGTCCAATCGTATCCGTTGCGCGTTAGTACGCGAATCCGCCCCGGCTCAACCAGCACTTGGCAGCGATAGCCGTCGTATTTGATCTCGTGAATCCATGCCCCCCTTCGGGCGGTTGATCGACCGGGGAAGCGAGTTGGGGCAGAATGAATCGGAGCGGGCTAACACTGGGCATGCCACATATTTATGAGTGGAGGACAGGAATTTGAGTCCACGACAGGCCGAGGTCTGCGCGCAGCAATGGGTGATTGTTCGCGAGGCCGTTGGTATCCTGTTGTGTATCCCGGCCAGACGATTGAAGCAATTCAACTACGTAAAACCTTGAAAAGGTTGGTGCGCCCGGCACGGCTCGAACGTGCAACCCCCAGATTCGAAGTCTGGTGCTCTATCCGTTGAGCTACGGGCGCGGCGCCCTCATGTCTAGCCGCAGGGCGCAGGATCGTTTCCGGGAATATTGTACGCTTGGCCGCGCTGCTCAAGCGCTGGCCTCGGCGCGATAGCAAAACCAAGACACCACAACCCCTTTACCTCGAACGCGGGATTGATAGAGTAGCGGCATAGCACCAACACGCCGGGCGCCCGCCTGAAGGAAACGGGCGCGTCCGGGTCAGGGGTATGAGATTTGAGTGAGCCGCGCGGCGATGCCGGCCCGGCTGCAACGGCTTCCCGCGACTTCAAGGCGCGGCGGAGCGAGACCGGCGACTGCGCAGGCGCTGAAGCGCCGGCGCAAGACGCAACCGGCGCGCGTCCGTTGGTGCCGGCAGACGGCCTCAACGCGGCAGCCGAGGCTAAGACGAATGCGGGCGCGCATGCGCGGGCGTCCGCGCCTTCCATCTACGCCGCGCTCGATCTCGGCACCAATAATTGCCGCCTGCTTGTCGCCAAGCCCTCGCGCCGCGGCTTCCTCGTCATCGACGCGTTCTCCCGCATCATCCGCCTCGGCGAAGGCGTGCTGACATCGGGGCGGCTGTCGGAAGCGGCCATGAGCCGCACCATCGACGCGCTGAAAGTGTGCGCCGACAAGATGAAGCGCCGCGGCGTGACGCGCTCGCGCTTGATCGCGACCGAAGCCTGCCGTATCGCCGCCAACGGCCCCGAGTTCATCGCGCGGGCGCGCGCCGATACCGGGCTTGGGATTGAGATCGTGACGCAGGAGGCCGAGGCCAAGCTCGCGGTCTCGGGCTGCGCCTCTCTGATCGACCACAACGCCGACTTCACCCTCGTGTTCGATATCGGCGGCGGCAGCTCCGAGTTGATCTGGCTCGACCTCAAGCGGCTCGGACGGTCCTGGCGCCGCACCCTGCATGACCGGGTCGATGTGCAGAGCTGCATCGCGGCCTGGACGTCTCTGCCAATCGGCGTCGTTAATCTCGCCGAACGCCATGGCGGCCGGGACGTGACCCCTGCGCGCTACGAAGCCATGGTGACCGAGGTGATGGCCGGCATGGGCGAGTTCGAGAAAAAGCACAGTTTCGGCGCCAAGATCGCCGGCCGCCGCGCGCATTTTCTCGGCACCTCGGGCACCGTCACGACAATCTCGGGGATTCACCTCAAGCTTCCGTTCTACGAGCGGTCGCGGGTCGATGGTTGCTGGCTCAGCGTCCGCGACGTGCGCGCCGTGTCGAGCAACCTCATTGGCATGACCTATGCCGAGCGTGCGGCGCAACCCTGCATCGGGCACGAGCGCGCCGATCTCGTGCTTGCGGGATGCGCCATCCTCGAAGCGTTGCTCAGGGTGTGGCCGTGCCAGCGCTTGCGCGTCGCCGATCGCGGCTTGCGCGAGGGCATCCTCGCCACGCTCATGGCCGAGGACGGTCACGACCGGAGAGGTTCCCAGCAGGCGCGGCCGCGGCCCCCGCAAGGCGCGCCCTAGCTCACGAGAAGGGAGCGGGTTCCGAGGCGGTTTTCCGGTCGGTCCCCACCGGCTCCGCCTTCGCCGAGAGGCTCACGCCAGCGCCCTTGGGCAGGCGCATGAAAATGAAGGTCGAGCTCGCCGCGATCGCCGCGACGATGAGGAAGGCGACCGGGAAATCTTCCGCGACCACCTGCGCGCCGGGGCGGCCCATGCGCTCGATTTCGAGCACGAGCGCGCCCATCGCCACGCCCGCCGACTGCGCCAGTTGCTGGACGACGCTCGCGAAGCTCGTCGCGCGGCTCATGGCGGCGTGTTTGATGTCGGCATAGGCGATGGTATTGAGGGCGGTAAATTGCAGCGATTTGAAGAAGCCGCCCGCAAGCAGCACGGCGAGCACGATCGCGTGCGGCGTGCCGGCGGTGAACAGCGCGATGGCGGCGGTGAAGAGGGCGCTCACGACCGCGTTTACGACGAGCGTTCTCTTGAAGCCGAAGCGGCGGATGATCGGCCCGGCGGTCGTCTTCATCGCGACGGCACCGACCGCGCTGACGAAGGTAAGCAGCCCGGATTGAAACGGGCTTAAGCCAAAACCGAGCTGGAGCATGAGTGGCAGCAGGAACGGCATCGCGCCGATGCCGATGCGAAAGAGAAAACCGCCGACGACGCTCGCGAAGAACGTGTCGATCTTGAGCAGGTTGAGATCGATCAGGGGCGCTTTCGTCACCCGCGCGTGGCGCACATAGAGAAAGCAGCCGACAGCCCCCACGACGAGGAGCGCCAGCACGATCTCCGTCGGGAACAGTCCCTGACCGATATTGGCGAAGCCGAAGGCGATCCCCGACAAGCCGAAGCCCGAGAGAATGAAGCCCTTGACGTCGAGCGGCGGCACCTTCTCCTCGCGAATATTCTCGATGTAGCGCGTGGCGAGGATCATGCCGATTATCCCGATGGGGATGTTGATCCAGAAGATCCAGCGCCAGGAGGCGAAGGTCGAAATCGCGCCGCCGAGCGGCGGCCCGATCACCGGCCCCATCAGCGCGGGGATGGTGAGCCAGGCAAGCGCCGAGATCAGCTCGGCCTTCGGCACCGTGCGCAGGATGACGAGCCGTCCGACCGGCACCATCATGGCGCCGCCCATGCCCTGGAGAATGCGGAAGGCGACAAAGTCCGGAAGCCCTTGGGCGAAGCCGCAGGCGGCGGAGCCGAGCGTAAACACGGCGATGGCGGCGCGGAACACGGTGCGGGCGCCGAAGCGGTCGGCGACCCAGCCGCTCAACGGGATGAACACGGCAAGCGACAAGAGGTACGAGGTCAGAGCAAGCTTGAGCGCGACCGGATCGTCATGAAGATCGGCCGCGATCGCCGGCAGGGATGTCGCGATCACCGTCGAATCCATCTGTTCCATGAACAGGGCGACGGCGACGATGAGGGTGACGAAATAGCGTGGCATGTGGCACGTGTTGGGCGGGCGGGAGAGCCGAGTTGGGGCAAAGCGGCCCCAGGCGTCAAGCGCGAGGCCAAAGGTCGGGATTACCGCATGGCGAGGCCGGGAAAAGGGCAGGGCGGCGCTGGGCAGGGCGGAAACCGCAAGCTCGCGGTGAGGGTCCGCACCGCCAAGGGGCGGAAGCTCGCCTCGACCCGCTGGCTCCAGCGCCAGCTCAACGACCCTTATGTCGAGGAGGCGAAGCGCAGGGGCTATCGCAGCCGCGCCGCCTTTAAGCTCGCCGAGATCGACGACAAGCACCATTTCTTGCGGCCGGGGATGAGCGTGGTCGATCTCGGCGCGGCGCCCGGGGGATGGAGCCAGGTCGCCGCGCAGAGGGTGAAGCTCATGGCGGGGAAGGGCCGCGTGGTCGCGGTTGATCTCGCCGAGATGGAGCCGATCGCCGGCGCAATCCAGCTCGAGCTCGATCTCACCGACCACGACGCGCCCGATCGCGTGCGCGCTGCCTTGGGCGGCGCGAAGGCGGACGCCGTTCTGTCCGACATGCATGCGCCGGCGACCGGGCACAAGGCGACCGATCACTTGCGCATCATGGGCCTCGTTGAGGCGGCGCTCGATCTCGCCCAAGACATTCTCGCCCCCGGCGGCGTCTTTCTGTGCAAGGTGCTGCAAGGCGGGGCGAGCCGTGAGCTCGTCGCGCGGCTCAATCGCTCCTTCGCCAAGGTGCGGCACGTGAAGCCGAAGGCGTCCCGCGCCGAGTCCGCCGAGATGTATGTGCTCGCCACCGGTTTTCGCGGCGCCGCTCCCGGGACTTAAGCCATTTACGGAACTGTGCTTTTGACTCTTGCTGCACGGCCTCCGGCGCGCTGCTATGGTGCCGCGGCTATCGCTCTTGCCCGTGAGGAGCCTCAGTCATGAATCTCGAAGTGGTGAAGGACTATTACGGCAAGGTGCTGAAAAGCTCCGAGGACCTCAAGACCTCGGCCTGCTGCGATGGCGGCGATGTGCCCCCGCATCTCGAGGCGCTGCTCGCCAACGTCCATGAAGAGGTCCGCGCCAAATACTATGGCTGCGGCATCGTGGTGCCGGCGGCGCTTGCGGGCGCCCGCGTGCTCGATCTCGGTTCGGGCTCGGGCCGCGACGTCTATCTCATCGCGCAGCTCGTGGGATCTGACGGCGAAGTCGTCGGCGTCGACATGACCGACGAGCAGCTTGCCACCGCGAACGCTCATATCGATTGGCACGTGCGGCGGTTCGGTCACGGCCGCCCAAACGTGAGATTCCTCAAAGGCTATATCGAGAAGCTCGGCGCGCTCGGTCTGCCGCAAGCGAGCTTCGACGTGATCGTATCGAACTGCGTCATCAATCTCTCGGTCGACAAGCTCGCGGTGCTGCGCGGCGCCTTCGACCTGCTCAAGCCGGGTGGCGAGCTCTATTTCGCTGATGTCTATTGCGACCGCCGTCTCCCCGATCACGTCAGGGCCGATCCCTTGCTCTATGGCGAGTGCCTTGGCGGGGCGCTCTATTGGAACGATTTTCTCACACTGGCGAAGCAGGCCGGTTTCTTCGACCCGCGGCTCGTCACGAGCCGTCCCATCGCGGTCGAGAATGCGGCGATGCGGTCGAAGCTCGGCCAAGCGCAGTTCTTCTCGGCGACCTACCGGCTGTTCAAGCTCTACGGACTGGAGGCGGCTTGCGAGGATTACGGCCAGGCGGTGATCTACAAGGGAACCGTGGCGGAGCAGCCCGACGCTTTCGCGCTCGACGGGCATCACCTGATCGAGCGCGGCAAGGCGTTCCCGGTCTGCGGCAACACATGGCGCATGCTGGCCGAGACGCGCTTCGCCCCTCATTTCGATTTCATCGGCAACCTCGCCACTCACTACGGCATCTTCCCCGGCTGCGGGACTTCGATCCCCTTCGCGACGGACGCGCCCGCGCCTGCCAAGGCAAGCGGGGGCTGCTGTTAGGGGAGGCCATCCTCAGACGTCAAGGAGCAGGGAGCCGAATGAATCACCATCTTGCACGGCGCTTGGCGGCAGAGGCGCTCGGGACGTTCTTCCTCGTCATGGCGGTGATCGGCTCCGGCATCATGGCCGAGACCCTTGCCGACGGAAACGTGGCGCTCGCGCTCCTTTGCAATACGCTCGCGACCGCCGCGATCCTCGTCGTCATCATCACCATCTTCGTTTCCGTCTCGGGCGCGCAGTTCAATCCGGCCGTGACGCTCGTCATGCGGCTACGCGGCGAGATCGACGACCGCACGGCGCTCCTCTATGTCGCGACGCAGATCGCGGCCGGGTTACTCGGTGCAGTGGCCGCGCATCTGATGTTCGGGCTTGCGCCTTTTCAAGTCGCGGACACGCCGCGCAACGGCTTCGGCCAGTTCCTCGGCGAATTCATCGCCACGTTCGGGCTGATTGCGACTATTCTCGGCTGCCTCCGCTTCAAGCCGGGCGCGCTTGCTGCTGCCGTCGGCCTCTATATCGGCTCGGCCTATTGGTTCACCTCGTCAACCTCCTTCGCCAACCCGGCGGTGACCATCGCGCGCGCGTTCACCGACACGTTCGCAGGGATAGACCCCACCCACGCGCCGGGCTTCATCGTGGCGGAGCTTCTCGGCGCGGTCGCCGCCTCGTTTCTGTTCGGCTGGCTCTTCACCGGGGAGGCAGTCAAGGCTAAGGCGCGGCGCGAGCCCGCGCGATCTCGGCCTCGAGCGCGTTGATGCGCCGGTCGCGTTCAGCGATCGCCTCGGCGACGTCTTCGGCAAAAAGCATTTGCGGGATGTGCTGCGGGCAGTTGATGTCGATGGCGGTCACCGCGAACACGATGGCTTGTTCCGCTCGCGCGCGGTAAGCCTCGGGGAAAAGCCTTGCGGTCAGCTCCGGGTCGTCCTCGACCACGCGCGCCGTGCCCCAGATCTTCACCCGCCTGCGTACCGTGTAATCCATCAGGAACAGCATCGCGCGCGGGTTGTCGGCGAGGTTGCCCATCGAAATATACTGCCGGTTGCCGGCGAAGTCGGCGAAAGCGAGCGTGCGCGGATCGAGAACGCGCAAGAAGCCCTTGGGGCCTCCACGATGCTGGATGTAGGGCTGGTACTCGCGATTGGCGGTCGCGAAATAGAAGGATCGGATATTGGCGATGAAGGCTGCGAGGCCGGCGTCGATGGCGGTGGCGAAACCGCCCTTCTCCTCCAAGCGGGCATAGGCGTCGCGCGAGCCGCGCCGCGTCTGGATGTCCTTCACCGCAGGGGTGAAGGCGACCTCTGTCGAGGAGGAGGAGGACATCGAGAGGTCAAATCGCCGGCATGGCGATGAAGCCGGGGAGCGCCTTGATGCGTCCGATCCAGGCGCGGATCGCGGGATACGGCTCGAGCGATAGTCCGCCTTCGTGGCTGAGCGCCACGTAGGGCATGCAGGCGATATCGGCGATGGTCGGGCGGCCGAGCGTGAGCCAATCGTTCTTGGCGAGATGGGTTTCCATCAGGCCGAAAACTCGCTTGGCTTTCTCGCGCGCCGCTTCGACATCGACGGGCACGCCAAATTTGTCGTGGAGCCTCGCGTCGTTCGGCCCCCGCGCGATCTCGTTCTCGGCGACCATCAGCCATTCGACCACTTTCGCCATGGAAGCCGCGTCGGTCGGCAGCCAGGCGTCGCCGCCGTATTTCCGCGCGAGGTAGACGAGGATCGCCTGCGAGTCGCGCAGAGTCATGCCGCCATCCTCGAAAATCGGAATTTCGCCGAACGGATTCTTCTCGATCAATGGACTCTTCTTGTGCGCGCCGCTTAGAAAATCGACCGGCACGATGTCGAGATGCTGCCTGAGCAGCGAGCAAAGGAGCCGGACCTTGTAGCAATTGCCCGACAGTTCGAGATCGTGGAGCTTCAATTCGGCCATGGCGCTTTTCCCTTTGTTCGCGGCTTGGGCCCGACGCGGCAAGCGCCGGGTTCATGCCCCATTCCGCAGCCGAGGAATATCGGCTATTTTCGCAAGTCATTCTTCCATTTTTTGCAACAATCTATGGACCGTCTCGCCGCACTCCGCGTTTTCGTCGCCATCGCCGAAGCCGGCAGCTTGTCGGCGGCGGCGCGCAAGCTTCACATGCCGCTCTCAACTGTCAGCCGCCAATTGAAGGCGCTCGAAGACGAGCTCGACACGCGCTTGATCACGCGAACGACGCGGCGGCTCGCGCTGACGGAGTCCGGCCGCTCTTACGCCGCCACCTGCCGCCAGGTGCTAGATGAGCTCGACGACGCCGGGCGCCGCGCGGCAGGCGAGCAGGCCGAGCCTCGCGGCGAGCTTGGGCTCACCGCGCCCGTCGTGTTCGGACGGCTGCATGTGCTGCCGATTGTCGCTCAGTTCTTGAACGTTTTCCCGCGCGTTGTCGCCCGCATGCTTTTGGTCGATCGCATCGTCGATCTGGTCGAAGAGGGTCTCGACGTCGGCGTGCGTATCGGCACGCTCCCGGACTCGACGCTCCGCGCGACGCGCGTCGGCGCGATCCGCCTGATCGCCTGCGCGAGCCCGTCCTATCTTGCCGAGCACGGCGTCCCGGCGACGCCTTCCGAGCTTGCGAGCCACCAATGCATCAGCTTCGACACCTTCGCGCACCCCGAACGATGGACCTTCGGGGGGTCCGGCAAGAGGGCGGCTCGGGTCACGGTCAGCCCGAGACTTGTCGTCAATTCGGCGGACGCGGCCATCGATGCCGCCACGGCCGGGCTCGGGATCGTGAGGGTGCTGTCCTATCAGGCTCAAGCCAGTCTTGCCGACCGCTCGCTCCGGCGCATCCTAAAGCCATTCGAGCCCGAGGCGATGCCGGTCAATCTCATCCATCGCGAGGACCGGCTCGCCCGGTCCAAGGTCCAAAACTTCATTTCCTTCGCGGCGCCCCGACTCCGGCAGGTGCTGCGATCGGGCGGGTTTGCCTGAGGGTGGGACCTTCCCCGCCTTTGCCTTCCCAAACCCGGCGCAAGGTGCTAAAGGAGGCCGCCAACCGGTGGCGGCGCAATTCCAGGCCGCCCCACGCAGCAGAGGTTGGCCGATGCCCGAAGGGCGGACCCCAAATCACGGCAAGGCATTCTCGGAAGGCGCCATCGCGCTCACCTTCGACGACGTTTTGATTAGGCCCGCGGCCTCGAACGTGCTGCCGAACGAGGCCGACGTTTCCTCCCGGGTGACCCGCTCCATCGCGCTCCATATCCCGGTCATCTCCTCGGCCATGGACACGGTGACCGAAGCGCGGCTCGCCATCGCCATGGCGCAAGCCGGCGGTCTCGGCGTTATTCACCGCAATCTCGATCCGGGGGCGCAGGCCGCCCAAGTCGCGCAGGTGAAGAAGTTCGAATCGGGAATGGTGGTGAATCCCGTGACCATTCATCCCGAAGCGACGCTGGCCGACGCGCTGAAGCTGATGGCCGACTATCAGATTTCAGGAATCCCCGTGGTCGAGCCCGGCGGCAATGGCAGCCGCGAAGGGCGGCTCGCCGGCATTCTCACTAATCGCGACGTGCGGTTCGCCACCAACCCGAACCAGCGCATCGCCGAGCTGATGACCAAGGAAAGGCTCATCACCGTCAGGGAAAATGTCGGGCTCGACGAGGCCAAGCGGCTCCTGCACCAGCATCGCATCGAGAAGCTGCTTGTGGTCGATGACGATTACCGCTGCATCGGGCTCATCACCGTCAAGGACATCGAGAAGGCAAGAGCGCATCCCAACGCCTGCAAGGACGAGCAGGGGCGGCTCAGGGTCGCGGCCGCGACCAGCGTCGGCGATTCCGGTTTTGAGCGCGCCGAACGGCTGATCGATGCCGGCGCCGATCTCATCGTGGTCGATACCGCCCACGGCCATTCGGCGCTCGTGCTCGACCAGGTCCGGCGCATCAAGCGGCATTCGAATGCCGTGCAGGTCATCGCCGGCAATGTCGCGACCGCCGACGGCACCAAGGCGCTGATCGATGCCGGCGCCGATGCGGTCAAGGTCGGCATCGGTCCGGGCTCGATCTGCACCACCCGGGTCGTTGCGGGCGTCGGCGTGCCGCAATTCACCGCGCTCCTCGAAGCGGTCGAGGCGGCGAAGAAGAGCGATATCCCGGTGATCTCCGACGGCGGCATTCGCTATTCCGGCGACCTCGCCAAGGCGCTCGCGGCCGGCGCCGACTGCGTGATGCTCGGCTCGCTCCTTGCCGGAACCGACGAGAGTCCGGGCGAGGTGTTTCTCTATCAGGGCCGCTCCTACAAGGCCTATCGCGGCATGGGCTCGATTGGCGCCATGGCAAGGGGCTCGGCCGACCGCTACTTCCAGCAGGAGATCAAGGACGCCCTCAAGCTCGTGCCGGAAGGCATCGAAGGGCAGGTGCCGTATAAAGGCCCGGTGTCGAGCGTGCTGCACCAGTTGATCGGGGGCTTGCGCGCGTCGATGGGCTATACCGGCGCGCGGACGCTTGCCGAGTTCACGACGCGCGCCGAGTTCATCCGCATCTCGACCGCGAGCTTCCGCGAGAGCCACGTCCACGACGTGACGATCACGCGCGAGTCCCCCAACTACCCGCGCGAGGGGTAGGCCGCTCCCGCAAACCGCTACTCGATGCCGAGCTTGCGGATCTCGTCGAAAATCCCCGGTTCGAGCCTCTGGGCGAGAGCGAGGTCGGCGCTGCCGTCGGTCGGTTGGCCCTTGCGGCTCTTGACCACGCCGCGGCCGACCAACGCCGCAGGATCGTTATCATGGAGCTCCAGCGCCTTGTCGAAATCAACGCCTGCTTTGTCGAGATCGTTCTTGAGCACGAAGACCCAGCCGCGATCGACATAGCCCTTTGCGCTGTCGGGTTCCATCTTGATGACCCGATCGTACTCGGCGAGGGAGAGGTCATATTCCTTGCGCTGCCGGTAGAGATCGCCGCGCTTTGAATATCCGACCGCCGCATCCGGATCGAGCTTGACCTTCTCGTTGAACTCGACGAGCGCCCGGTCGAGATCGCCCTTGTCCCGGTAGACGATGCCGCGCAGCAGATAATAGTCGCCGTGCTTGGCATCGAGGCGGATGGCCTCGTCGAGATCGGCCAGAGCCTTGTCGTAGTCCTTCTTGGCCTCATAAGCCGCGGCCCGCATGAAATAGGAATTCGGCTTGGTTGCATCGACCTTGATCGCCTCGTCAAGCTCGGCGAGCGCGGAATCGAGATCGCGGATGGCGGAGAAGGCCATGGCGCGAACGGCATGCGCCCTGACGAGCTGGTCCTTATCGGTCGCGCCCGAGGCGATATAGGCGGCGCAAGCGTCGAGCACTTCTTTGACCGAGCCCTCGCCGGTGAAGCAGGGATTGTCTTCGGCATGGCCCGGACGCGGCCAGGCGGCGAAGAGAAGCGCAGCCACAAAGGCGGCGCGGGCAATGGCGTGAGAAGCGCGAAAGCGCATGGAAAACCTCCAGAAGGGGCGAGTTTCGGTCCTTGGCGGTAGGTTTAGAGGGGCCTCGGGGCGGCCGTCAATTGAACTTCCGGCCATGATTACCGGGGCTCGATCGCCGGCGCGGGGTCGAGGATGGACTTGCCTAACGGCGTGGACATTGCTCTAGCTCCTGCACCGTGTGCCGGCTTAGAGGAGGGGAGGGGCCGATGTCGATCCATGCGATCCTGATGCCGATGTTCGTCCAGGTGGGGCTCACCTTCGTGCTCCTGTTCTGGATGGGAGCACTTCGCTTGCGCGCCATCCGCGAGGGCGAGGTCGATCCGGAGAAGATCCGGCTGCGCGAGCCGCACTGGCCCGGGCGCGTGCTCCAGATCTCCAACGCTTACCACAACCAGCTCGAGCTGCCGGTCCTGTTCTATGTCGTGGTGCTGCTCGCGTTCGCGAGCGACACGCTCGACGTGACCCTTCTCGTCTTGAGCTGGTTGTTCGTGCTGTCGCGGGTCGTCCACGCTTATGTCCACGTGACCTCCAACCGGCTCGATCGCCGCACCGGCGTGTTCGGCGTCGGCGCGATCGCGCTCCTGCTCATGTGGGTGATCGTCATCGCGCGCATCATCCTGTTCTACGCGGCCTGATGACGCCGGCGGCGCGGGCGAGCGCGGCGATCGAAGTTCTCGCCGACATGGAGGCGCGCAAGCGGCCCGCGGCGGAAGCCCTGAAGGATTGGGGGACGTCGCACCGCTTTGCCGGGTCCGGCGACAGGGCGGCGATCGGCAATCTCGTGTTCGATTGCTTGCGCAATCGTGCTTCCGCCGCTTTTGCCATGGGCGAGGGAGCCCCGCGTGCGCTCGTGCTCAGAACGCTCGTCAGCCAATGGCAGATGGCGCCCGAGCAGGTCGCCAATCTCGCCGATGGCAGCCGACACGCGCCACAGCCTTTGTCGGAGGCCGAGCTCGCCGGGCTCAACGAGACGCTGCCTGCGACCGCTCCGGCTCATGTGAGGGGCGACTTTCCCGAATGGCTTGCACCCGAATTCGACCGGGCCTTCGGCGTCGACGCCGCCGGGCAGGGCGCGGGCTTGGCGCGGCGCGCTCCGGTCGATCTCAGGGTGAACACGCTGAAAGCTGATCGCGACAAGGTGCTGAAGGCGCTGCGGCGCTTCGAGCCAGAGCCGGCGCCGCTCTCGCCCTCCGGGATCCGCGTCGCGCAAGGTCCGGGGCCCTCCCGCAATCCGCATCTTGAGGCGGAACCCGGTCACGGCAAAGGCTGGTATGAGGTTCAGGACGAGGGCTCGCAGCTCGCGACGCTGTTTTCGGGCGCGGGGCCGCGCCAGCAAATCATCGATCTTTGCGCGGGCGCGGGCGGCAAGACCTTGGGCCTCGCGGCGCTGATGGAGAATACGGGCCAGCTCTACGCTCACGATGCCGATTCTTTCCGCCTTCGGCCGATCTTCGAGCGGCTGAAGCGGGCGGGGGTGAGGAACGTTCAGGTGCTGCCCCCGGGCGACCGCGAGGCCTTGGCCAAGCTCGCGGGCAAGATGGATCTCGTTTTGATCGATGCGCCATGCTCGGGATCGGGCGTCTGGCGACGGCGCCCCGACGCCAAATGGCGCCTTTCGCCCGCGATGCTGGAGGCGCGGCGCGGCGAGCAGAAGACCGTGCTCGAAGAGGGCGCGGACCTCGTCAAGCCTGGCGGCCGCCTCGCCTAT